>JAYUVA010000645.1:0-10488 GCA_043754375.1 Candidatus Kuenenia sp.
GCTGCATCACCACGCACGCTTGAAGTGTCAGCCGGATCAGATCAGCGTCTTTGACTGCAAGTCCGCTGAACGTCTCCAGCATGGCGTCAGGACGCATCAGGCGACGTATCGATCACCACATTATTCAGCGTGCGAAATTTCACCTCGTGCTGTACCATTAAAAAGTTGTTTGGCAGAAAGGGTTTAAGGATTTCAGACCCCACAAACACGGGGGTTGCTGTACCATTAGATTTCTTGGTTCTTGAGACTCTACCAATCGCCACTCCGATACCCCTCGTTGTGCTGGGTTCGTATGTCAGTTGTCTTACTCGTCCACGGCAATCCCGGTAACCGCTACTGTCGCCGGGACAATCCGTTCCTTTCAGGCTTCCATCAGTTCACGTAATGTTGTTGACATCCGGAGTCGTCTCATGGCGGCTTTGAGCATTTGTGCTGCTCTACGTTTCCGTGCCTTCATTGGCCCATCGTATCCAAGATTGTCGGCACAAACGCTCATTGAATCACCCGCCAACGATCCTCGACAAACGATCTGAAGATCCACCGGCAGTTGATTGATTTCTGCGTCCATCGCTTCGTAGATTTTCTCGATGCGATTCGTTCCGCTCATCGTATCAGCAACTCCTTCAAGCGGAATTCTTGTTGCGCCTACTATTCGGCTCTTCCTTTCTTGACGCCGATGAAAATCTATCACAAGGTTCGCTACGATCCGGATTGCCCAGGAAGTGACGCTTCCACGCGATACGTCAAACCCCTGACTGCCCTTCCACACTCGCACCATCGCTTCCTGCACAAGATCATCAATCTCCCCTGAATCGACTCTACAAAACAGAAAACGAGTCAGTACAGGCTTCAGCTTTTCATAGATCACCTCAAATGCCAATGGGTCACCGGCCTGTAGCATGGGCATCAATTCGTCCAGTGAGTATTCCATATCGTTGCTCCTGTGCATGAGTGTCGCCAGGTCCGCGCGCAAGGTGGGCGCAGAACAAATCGTCGCATTTAAACACGTTGCGTCAGAACGGACTGGCGAATGAGCGAATGCCAGAGAGATCCCTTATCAAATCTCTGACATCAGAGATCTGCGTCAGACGACGTAGACGGTGGCACCGGCAATCTTCGCGTGATAAAGCGAATAGACTCTCAGCAGTGCCGCACACGCATCAGGAACGACAAAGATGTGCGTTCCTTCGTTTGACAAGTCGATTTCTTGAAGCACTGCAGGAGCTTCGTGCTTCTTGAATACTGTCACTGTATCACGCTTCAGACGCAGCCTACGGATCGAAGGGATTGAGGAATCTGACATGGTTCGTGTCTCCACTATGTGCGTGAAGAGACAAATCAACTTCTCTGGCGCTAACCTAAAGCGCCAACAGATGACGGAATGCAGTCAAGCGTATAGACTGACTGGTAGCCGTTCATCCTTTCACCGAAGATTGATCGGTCAGGCAAGTGTTAGGGTTCGCTCCCCTTCCACTTGCCGTTTTTCATTCACGTCGAAAGCATAGTAAGTCACTGTCAGTTTCTGAAAGTCTGATCGCATCCAAAAACGGAAGAAAACGCAGAAAACACAGGGAAAACGTATGTTTTCATTCATCACGCATACGTAGAAAATGAGCCTTTGGAACTGTTGCCGCGCTGCTTTTGGGTCCGGAAATTGTGGCATTCCACCCAGTGGAAGGTAATCTCAGGCTGGTCCGTTTTCGCTGGACTTGCCAGCGCTGATTTGTTCCGCGCAATGTTGCGCGAACAAACCCCCCCCCGGAAACGTTCCCGGTCTGCGTCTCAGAGGACCAGTTCCCCTGAGTTTCATATGTGAACCCGTTTTCGGGTTCACCTTACCCTTTGGCCGCTGCCCTACGGTTATCCGATCGTCTTTGAGCCTTCCGCTTTCGAAGCCCGAGACACAACTGCGGAACGTTCACTGGATATTCAAGATCCAACGGCAGACCGTCGATCGATTCTTCCTCCATCGGATTGAAGCCAATTGAATCCAGGTTCATTTCGTAGTTCTCCTTCCGAATGGCTGCGCACATGCTGCTGATCTCCCATCGCGACGGCTCCCCATGCGGAACAACGCCGTAGTCATACTCCATGCTCACTACGAGCGCGCCGAACGCCGCACGACGAAACCTTGCGGACCTTCCCTTTGTCTCAGCGTCAAGAGCAAGAAACGCTGCCTTGATGATCTCAACGTCAGCGTCTATGCACGCCAGAGCCACTGCGACCGATTCATCGAATAACCCTTCCTTGAAGTACTTCACAGCAACCGGACACTCTGCGAACGACATTGTGGACGAGTAGCTTCCTTGTGCGACCTTTCCCCAGTAGCAGCGCCCGGGAACGTAGCCAACCTCTGCAGTTTTGCAGCTAAGCCTGAAATTACCACCTGGCGGACACAATCCGACTTCCCAAACAAACCGTTCAAAGTCCTCCCACGGCTGGTGAAACGGAGCCCCACTATCGTTTGCCCGGCTTCGTGCATTCTGCCACTCGGTGTACGTGATGGATGGTGAGTCGTGGAATGTGGTTCCCATTTCCTGTTCTCCTTTGTGTTGATTTTACTATTGATTCGATTGCCGCCAGCATGTCCGATTGGTAATCTCAGTCACAATGCCTGCTCAGGGGCTTCGTTCTTGAGACGTACCTGAGAAGTACCTGATACATATCTGTGACCAAACAAAACTACGCATCCCAGACTTTGCCGCCCAGCGTGCAATTGTACGTCTGCAGACGTTGCCGCGTGTAGATCGCCTGATTGCTGACAGCCGTGTTTTTCAGCGAGACAGATCCGCCGCGCTGCAGGAAGTCATAAATCACCGCTGACTGATCGCTGTACTGAGCTGTACCGAATTCGCCCTCAAGAACCGTTACTACATTCGACGCATGACTGCCGCGCCAAGTCACCGTAGGGATGTACGATTCTGACGAACCGCCGGTTCCACGGATCTCAATTGTCGTTTGCACGGCCAATGTATTCAGCGCGACCTTGCGAGGGCCTCCACCATCGCCGTAACCGATCATCACGGACGTGATCCCGCATGTCAGCTCCGTCGTGCGATATTCCAAGTATCCAGCATCGTTTTCTCGCTTGAGCCCGAGCTGCCCCGTGTAGGTCATCGCAATTCGCAGGCTCGCGAGCGTGACGCCGGTCTGATCAAGCCCGTAAAGGCAATCGGTATCGCTGTTTTCGAACCGCACGTCGTCGCCTGTAATCGGCACGTTGACCGGAGACCAGTTCGACGCCGTGTCCCAGTGATTTGGCCCGGCACTCGCCGTCACAGTGGCGGCGGTGAGCGTGTCGGCACCTACGCCCGTAAGCCCGTCAGCGTTGCCGGTCATTTCGGACATGTTCGTGGCCGCTTTGCCGCTGACAAATGTCACGGTCCATGGCCCACCGGCAGCTCCGGTGACTGTGGCATTGCCCGCACCAATGGACGCCAGCCCCTGCAAGGCCGTCTGAATCGTGGCCGCTGCGGCATTGTATGCCAGACCGGCCGTCGTGTTGGCACCGAGCGTCAACGTGAATGTTCCGCCTGAAGGTGAGCCGGTGACAGTGACAACTTGCACCTCGTTTGCGGCTGTGCCAGTCGCAGCCGAGGCAGACGTAGTGACCACAGGCAATTGGTGCCTGCGTGCTGCGCCAAAGGAATACACGCTGGCCGTCATCTGTGGCTGGGCAGCATTGCCTTCGGTGCCGATGAATTCAACTTCTAGGCCGATGCCACTCAGCGATGTAGTTAATTGACTTACATTGACTCCATCTGCGTCCACGGTACTGAGCGCAATCAACGCCGCCTGCACAGTGGCGGCAGAGGCGTTGCCGTCGAGTTGCGACGTCGTTTGTCCATCGAATGACAGCGTGAATGTAGAGCCGAAAGCCGAGCCGACAGAATACGAGTCCCCGACGCCGATGACTTGGCGTTCGTTAATCGGCGGCCCTGACGCAGCACCTTGCCGAATCGTCCAGATCGTCGGACTGGTGGCATCCAGGTGGACTATCATCGAAGCGACGTTTGTGCCGGCAAACACGCCGACAAAAGTGACCACGTAGATCGAGTAGTTTGTATCTGTGGATCTGGCGACGCTCACGTTCCCTGAACCGATGGACGGCAATCCTTCCAGCGCGGCCTGCAGCGTAGCCGCAGACACACCAATGGCCGCCGGCGTGTTGGATCCGCCGAAGTAAATTGTCATAGCACCAGTGGCAGACAGCGGCACATAGAATGTCTGCGTCATGTTTTCGCCCGCTCCCAAGGCCGAGCCTGCTGTGGTCGTCGACACCACAACCGCAAATACGCTGACGCTTCCGCCGCCGCTGGTGCTCGATGTGACAACGAATGGCACACCGGCCGTGTTCGCCGTCAACAGCACAGACGTTGTACCGTCTGCAGTTGCCGTGACTTCCAGAAACTCAGGGATGCTCGTATCTTTCACCGCAGCCACCAGCAGTGTGACGACATTCGCCACAGTCGCCGCCGTCGCCGCTACTGAGATCGTCTTGCCGTTGATCGTGAGCGTAAATGTATCGCCGATCTGTACGTTCGCCGGAGTCAGTCGAGTGACCTGAGCAATGGCTGTAGCGTCACCACGAAAAATCTTTGTTGTCATAAGTCATCATCCTGAGTTGTCTGTTGCAGGTTGCAATTTAAAACAACTGCACATTGGTCGGTTAAATGGGAACAACGAACGTCACGACACAGCAGCCACCGAAGTCCGTCCGATTTGACGTGTCCGGAAAATTCCACGTCGTAGTGCTGGGCTCCCGGTGCATCGCCGCTCAGTGCGTGCCTCTCCAGCACAGACCGCCGAGCCAGCAAACAGCCAAAGCCTGACCCGCCAACGATCTCACACGATGCGCCACGCAGACGACAGAGTGACTCTACGCCTTTCCACGGCAAAGAAAACGCCACGGCCCTGCCTGTGTGGTATCGATGTTCGTATGCTCCCGAGACAGCCGCCACACACGGCCCGATGTGCCCCATCAGATCGCCAATTGCGCCCGGCGATTCCGGAACCACATCGTCTTCCAAAAACAACAGGAACTCATTTCGCCCGAAATGCAATGCCCGGTTGTACAACCCCGCCACGACCGCTTCAACCTCATGACGCACGGACAGGACCTGCCGGTTCAGATCGCCCAGGCCAGGACGCCCCAACGTAACGCATTCGATCGAGAGCTGTGCCCCAGCGTAATCGCCAAGCCCCAGATCCATCGCCGTCAGATGCTGCCCGGAATTGTTCAGAATAACGAGAGACGTTTGCGCGGCTGGCCACGTCTGCGATCGTAGCCAGTCCAGCACATAAGCCCACGCGCCCCAGCGCCCGGAAAATAGCACAATGATCGTGACACCCTCGTTTGACAGATTCGCATCGACGAAATAAGACGACACCGGACGCCGGGACATCTGGGCCGCATGAACCCGGTACCGCAACGGCACAACCGACTTGAGCGCGTGAAATCCGCCGAACCGCAGGACTTGCCGAGCCACTCGCCAGTCGGATGAATTGCATTCAGCCGGCACGTCACAAAGATAAGCACCCGATTGCCTCAGCACTTCCGTGCGAAAGACTGCATTCCCGTCGCAAAAGTTCTGCAATTCAATGTCCGCTGACGTCACCAGCTCCGGAGCCTTGTCAGTGTTCGCCGCGAACTCCCGACCGCCCGGCGACACATCACCAAAGCAACGCAGCGCCGCAAAGACAAACGCCGCGTTCCGATCCGCTTTCAGCTTCACCACCGCGTCTTCAAGAAAGTACGGATGGACGCAATTGTCCGCGTCCAGAAAAAGAACGAATCGCGTTTCTACTAAATCTAAACCGAACCGCCGTACCGCATGGACGTTTCGGAAATCCACACGATGCAGTTCGACCGGGAACGCTGCTCCGGGAGCGGCATAGCATCCAAGGCCCAACGGAGACTCACTGGCGTCGTCAATCACGATGACCCGGCAAGGCAACAGCGTTGAGCCCGCCAGCGAGGCCAGACACTCAGGCAGAAACTGTCCATGATTGTGGCACGGTATCACCACCGTGACCTCTGACTCATCCATCATGGTCGGCAACTTCCGACCGCACATGTTCGCGCGCTGCAGCCGGGCGTGACTCTCGGAATAAGGTGGTTTGCAAAATGATGTCATGCTGCAATCCGATCCAGCGGAATTCGATCAACGTCGATGTAAGCCGGGTAAGCATCCGGTACATAGGTTTCCTCATCCGCAAACGCCGAATCGTCCCGCACTAACCGATTCGTCCCGGCGCAATCGAACGTGCCCACGAGGTTGTAAACGGCAGTGTGACCGGCTCCGATGTACCAGTAATACGGATCAAAACCGTAACCCCAGCCGTAACCCCAGCCAACACCATACCCCGGATAACCGTACGGCAGACGTCCACCGTAGAACTCACAGTTCGGTTGCTGCGGCCCATCATTTGACCAATGCCATCCGCTGCCGAATGGATCGGCCCCGTACAGGCTGTGCCAGTATCCCCAATCCCACGAGTAGCGCGACAGCTCAAACCGCCAGGTGTAGCCAGACCCGTTGAACCGTCGCAATAACACGCTGCTGGATGCAACCGGATACCACGCATCTGGTGAGTTGTAACCCGCAGACAAATCACGCGCGACTTCGCCGCCGTAGGTTGTCCACAAACACCCGCACGTGCCAGGGTATTTCATGGCCGCTGTGTACGCTTCGAAGCGACGCTCAACAGTGCTCCAGGTCAACGAAGCCACAGCCGCTGGCCATGTCACCCGCCACGTGAACGAATTCCAGTCCGTGCCTGGGCATCCGTAGCAGCGAGCAACTGAACAGGGTGATTTGCGACACATGACTTCAGGGTTCCAGATTTCACGAAGGACGAAAACGGAAATCTCTGCATTGCCACTGATGGACAAGCCAGCCAACGCCATCGGACCGACTCGCTATCGCGCGTGAGCCACGCTTCAGCTCGCCCTCTAAAAACGGCATGGCATCCACCACTGGAATGGTCAGATAGTCGCCGCCGCCGTCAGTATCGCTCACCCAGCCCTCTTCGATGATGAGAACGCCGCCCGTGTAGATCGTGTTCGTACTTGCCGTGAGCTTTGGTTCGACGGTCATCTCGGGCGCAGTGCCACTCCATGCAAATTCCCACATACCCGGAAACGACGTTACCCGACAATAGTCAAGGGCGAAGCCGAACACCGCACGAATCTCTTCTGTGTTCGATTGACAGTCCACCGTGTATTCCGTGCCGTCAATCGTGACGATCAGATTCCCGAACAGATCGTCGCCGGACATTTCGATTGTTGTTGTGTCCATATCGGGCGCGTAAATGAAGTACGCACATTCGCGATTGGTTTTCGGACTGTAAACCGGGTACGATTTGTCAATAATCATCACCCGTAAAACAGCATGAGCCCCGCGGCGCTTCTTCGCCATTACGCCAGCTTGCGGCCTGCGTGTCGTCATCCACTCCCGGTGCATGGACTGGAGGTCAGCGAAGTCCGCTGGATGAATCGCAATCATTTCGTCAGCTTCAGACAAGTGGCAGCACTCCGCTAAAGGCCACTATTTTCTGTGTGTCGTAATAGATCTTTCGCAGCACACCGGTTTTCATCGGCTCGCCGGTTCCACTGTCCAGGTAATCGACGACCTGCTGGCCATTGTCGGTAAGCGGGACCGGGCTTTCGACCGGGACTGGTGGACTGCCCTGCAGGATCGGACGTTGACGCCAGATCGTTCTGATGCGCCCGTTGATGTGGACATCAACCTCATAAAGCTCAACCGTGCCGACGTTCCAAAGTTCGTGCGTCCACGTTCTCGGATCGGCCATCAGAGTTAATGAATACTCGCTGTAGGTCGCACGCTCTTCTGTCTTGAAAGCACCGAACGAGACAGCGCCAAGCATCAAGGTCTTTGCAGGCCACGTCAAACCGCGAATCCGCAAAGCATCCGAATTGATCGCGCCGACATGCGTCATCAGCCAGCCTGGATCAGATCCGAGGTTCTTGTTGACCGTGTACTCAGTGATCGCAATAGACTGCATCACTCCGGGAATGAACTCCCCGGCGCGTGTCACAATCGGCTTCCCTTTCCAATCGAAAAACGTCGGCTGCTCAATCAGTGAACTTTTGCCAGAGATGTCCGCCGCCCGGCTGAGTGGATTCGGGTCCTGTTGCCCGCCCTTGAAAACCGTGTATTCAGCATCGAGTTCCCAGACCAGCCGCGAGATTTGATTTGGCTGAATTATGTCCAGATAGAAGCCGGGCTCGCGAGGGTGAGGCTGATTCCATTGCGGAATCGGAGCCATTCGCCGCAGCGTTGTCCAGTTGACGCGGTCGGACGTCTTGACCTTGATCTTGTCAACAATCTCGTTGTCCTCGATCGTCCGCGAGTCCTTGTATTTCACGCCGCCTTGAACGGCGTAGTTCAGAATGGAGGCCACTACGTGAGCCTCCTGCTAACGATCGTTTTCCCTTTGCGCGTGTCGCGCTCAATGTTCGCCAGTGACTTCGCAGAAGCGATCGCCGCCGCTGTCTGCGTCTTGGCTGAACCGCTATCGACCATGCCCCGAATAAACTGAGTCACAACAGACTGTCCTTCACCACTGCGCACAAACGCCGCTTTGTTCTCAACGGCCTTCTTGCTGGCTTTCTCGATTGGATCACCGCCCGTGCCGCCCTGATCGCCGCCGGACGTGTCGTCCAGCGTAGGTGCGATCGCGCTTGCCTGTTTCGCTTGGAAGTCGGCCAGCATTTTCATGTTGCTGTCGATCTCAGCCGCCAGCGATCCGCCGAGCGATTCCGCGAGTCGTTCGCTGTCTGCCGCCAGTTGTGACTCAAGCTGCCCGATCGCACGCGGAGGAATGTCCGGCAGTTCTTTGATCGTGTTTTTGAAGCCGTCCAGCAGAGGCGTCCAGGCAACCGAAAGCGACTTTGTTCCGCCCGATGCGATAAAGTCCCAGACGGCTTTCATCGCCGCCATGATGTTCTTGCCGATGTTCGTGAACACGTTCCCAACGAAACTGGCTGCAGTCGTGAATAAATCGGCCCAGTTGCCCCCGAACCAACTGAACAGGGCAGGCATCACGCCGGTGAAGATGTGCGCGAAGTCCGCACCAAAGCGAACCAGCGACAGACCCACGTTGATAAATGCGAGCGTCGCGATGTCCGGCCAATTTTTGAAGGCCCAGGTAGCGATCGCAGCAAATTCAAGAAACGTCGTCATCCAGTTGCCGGCAGTGATACCGAGCGCCGATGTGATCGTGCTGACGACGACCGTCCAGGCTTCCCAGATCGCAAAGAAATAAGCCTTCACGACATTGGCAAACGCCATGAATGCCGGCGTCGCGTTCGTGATATGACCACGCAAATTTGAAAAGAACACTGAGCCACTCGCCATCATGCCCTTGAAGTTAAACGCGGACATGATGTTGACGCCGAGCTCCCTCGCGGCGAATGCAACCGTGTTTTTCAGCGACTTCCACATGCCTCCAGTTGTCGCGCCGATATTCTGAATCGCGCCAGCGTAGATGCCTTGCCCGGTCGTCAAATGCTCCAGAGCGGCATTCATTTCGGCTGGACCGATCTTGCCATCGCTGATGAGCTCCTTAAGTGCCAGTCCGCTCTTGCCGGTCGCATGTGCCAGGCCCTCGTAGATCGCAATACCGCGATCTGACAACTGGTTGATTTTGTCCTGCTGAAACGCGCCTTGATTCATGCCCTGCTGATAGATCCGGGCGAGGTCATCCAGTGGTGTTTTCGTTGCCGCTGCGACCTGGCCCAATTGGTTCAGCTTGTCTTTGATGCCATTGGCGGCGATCCCAGCCTTGAACAACAGAACGCCCGACAACTGCACTGCGTCCGCGTCAAACAGCGGAGCCCCGGACCACGATTCAAGATCCGCCTGCAGGGCCTTGCCCTGCTGCATATTTTTCAACATCGTCCCAAAGACCACAGCACCGGTCTCAGCCTTCGCTGCCAGATTAATTCCCCAGGCTGAAACCGCCGCGCCAAGCAACAAAAACGCACTGGCCCCAGCCTTTGCTGCGCTGAGCAACTTGCCAGCGATCATCCCAACAACGCTACCAACCGCACTGCCGACTGACGTCGCGAATGTCCACATGGACGTCGCGGCCCGGAGAGCCATTGAACCGGTGTAAACCAGAGCGCGACCGAGTAGGCTTGCCGCAACGGTCAGGGCTCGCATTGGGTTCGCGATAATCAACACCGGCAGACTCAGCATTTGAAATGCAGTCGCCGCAAGGCGAGCCGCCCCGGATAAAACACCAAGCACTGCAGCCCCCACCTTGCCAGTCGCACCCAGCAGCAGTAGACCGCCGACAACAAGGCGAATCTTCGGCGGCAACATTCCCAGCCAGCCCCACAGGACTTTGACCGCCCCGATCCATCCTTTGAAGATGAACCAAACTTTGAACGCCGCCGCTGCCAATCCGCCGAACACGCCAACGAGAGTCATGACGACCCGCGCTACCATCATGAGCCCA
>JAYUVA010000646.1:0-3024 GCA_043754375.1 Candidatus Kuenenia sp.
GTGGCCCATCCGCACGCTGGTATCGTTTCTTTGCCTGTTGCATTTTTCCACCGTTGCATCCAAAGCCGACGACGAATTGTCGAGCTGGTTGCCTCCGAAGAACAGCAGCATCACTCAAATCACTCGTGTGGAAATTCCTGGAAAAGGCTCGACCGCTCATCGATATCGAATTCGTAACGCGGGAGTGCATGAAGCACTGATCTTCAAGTCGCCACGGACTGCTTCTCGACTACACAACGATTTCGAAGCATCCATCGCCATTGTCGCATCGACTGCCGGAGCGAGGCCCGGTCTGATCATTTTGCTGCCTCAGCAGATTGATCCAAGAACCGGCCAGCCGCTGCAGACTATCATTCGCGGCGAGACGCTGCGTGATGTCGATGTTACAAAAATGCTCTCCGTGAAGGCGACGAAACAAGCCATCGACGCTCAATTACGCAGTCTGCGCGCAGAACTGTATCAGCCGGACATCAACGCTCAGGGAGCTATCGTCATCGGCCTGGCTGTGGTGCTCGATGCGATTCCGGGAGAACACTTCATTGAATTTGGATCGATCGAATACGGCCCCGTAGTTTCGCCGGATGACGACACGATTGCCCTGGCGGCCACTGCTTTCGGAACGAAGAAGGCGCACACGTCTGCCGGTCGCAGCTTTGTGCCGCTTGACATCTCGCTGGATTCGATTCAACTCAATCACGCGCCCTCAATTCTGCGGATGGCACCGGATCATGGTGAATCGATTGAGATGCTGCATCAATTGGGCGTGAATACGGTGTGGGGCCAGGACTTCCGACAGGCCGACCGGGCGCGTGAGTTGTACGAGTCCGGTTTCGCCGTTCTCGCCACACCACCGCATCCGGAATTTGAGCCTGGTGATTTTTCAAAGCTGCTGCAGGCACTTCCGCCGCTGGGACAACTTTGTCCCAACGCTTCCGGTTGGTATCTGGGGACGCGTGTTTCGCGCGAAGACCTGACGCATCTGCTGGCATGGTCGCGCGAAGTTCGGAGCGGTGACCGTACATTTCAGCGACCTCAATTGGCAGATCTGACCGAAGCCGAAGGCGCCGCCGCACGGGAAATTGACCTGATCGGCATCGGACGTCATGTCGTCGGGCGCTCCGACAGTTTCGGCGAACTCCGGAATCTGCTGTTCCGCCGCCGTCGATCCGGCGGACAGCTGACTTTTCCCTGGACGTGGATTCAGATCGAACCTTCCTCCTCACAGCAGATGTGGCGCTCAGCCATGAAGCTGGAACAGTCTTATGTGGAACCTGAACAGATTCAACATCAGGTCTATGCCGCAATTTCCGCAGGCTGTAAAGGAATCGGGTTCTGGAAAACGGCCCCGCTGCGACCCGACGATCCGCGTGATCAGGAGACAGCCATTGCGATCGAACTGGCCTGCCTGGAAATCGAACTTCTGGAACCGTTTCTGGCGCGCGGCCGACTTGATGGTCACCTGAGTATACAGCCGGCATCAGGCAAAGGGGCGGCATCTGATCCGGGGCCTGGCCGCTCGCGTCCGTCGGGAATTGAATCGGCTCTCGGCAGTGCAAACATCTCCGCCAGCGCCGGGGCTGCCGACGCGCCACCAGGTTGCGATGCGGCAGTGTTCACGGCCGACCGCGCTATGTTGATTCTGCCGATGATCTGGGATGAATCATCGCAAATCGTCCCCGGTCCGATGTATGAACGCAGCATTGAACTCACCGTAGCGGCGACGGAAACTGCATCCGCATATCAGATCTCCACGACGGGAATCCATTACATTCCCAGCGATGTCAGAGCTGGAGGACTGCACGTGCGAATCAACGACTTTGACCGCTGTGCGGCAATTGTTGTTTCGTCGGATCAGGAACTTTTTCGCAGACTCGAAACTCGTGTGCATGACCTGGCCGAACGTGTGGCGACGCAATCGACAAAACTGGCCAACCTGAAATATGTGCGCGTGCTGCAGGTCGTGGAGACTCTGCGGGAAGAACACAGCGTTCCGCGCGGCGCCGATGCGTTGCTTTCATCCGCCAGACAGGCGCTGGATCGGGCAGACCATGAACTCTCAAGTCGTGACTTTGACGAAGCCGCAATCCGGAGCAATGATTGCTTAAGAATTCTGCGACAGGTGCAGCAAGCCTGCTGGAATGATGCCATCGCGGAACTCTGTGCGCCTGCACAATCACCTCATGCACTCTCTTTCACAACGTTGCCGCAGCACTGGAGGCTGATGCATTATGTGGATCACCAAAGCGGTCGCATATCGGACAATCTGTTGCCATCGGGGGATTTTGAAAACGTACGGCTGTTCTCCGAAGATGGCTGGCAACGCGATGTTGCACCGGATTCGCCGTTCTCCAGCACGGCAGATCTTGTCAATGAATCATCGACCGGTAATACCGTCCTGCAACTGAAGGCATGGCAATCACGCACTGGACCGACGCCGGAAGTCACTCCTTTGTCCCTCAGCACTCCCGGGATTTCAGTGGAATCCGGTGACGTGATGTTGGTACGAGGCCGCCTGCGAAAGGGACGAACAGCGTCCGGAATGTCGGCGCGCCCTGTGCTGATCTTCGATTCCGAGCTCGGGCCGGAGAGTGGTCTGCGCTTAAAGCTGACTCAGGATTGGGAGACATTTGAACTCATCCGTCCGATTTCAGCCGCCTCAGAATTTCGCGTATCATTCGCGCTGACCGGCCAGGCCGAGATCCAGTTGGATGATCTGGAAATCCGGAAACTGCCGCCTGTGGAATCTCGCAAAATTCTGCAACTCACCGGCGACGAGACGGAAGTGCCATGACAGGATCGTAAACCGTCCTCCCGGATTTGACACCAATCGTACGCCAAACTGCGGAATTGGCAACCGCACTTGCGTGACTCCCGGCAGTCGATATAAACCGGTTCGGAAAAAGGGTCAGGAACCAATCGCGGTATCTCGCGCGGTTGAGGTTGGCACATTCGTTTAACCGCGTGGGCAACGCCCCGCGCTTCGTATTTCAAATCTCAAATGCGAATTTTCAAATAGAACAATCG
>JAYUVA010000647.1:0-3415 GCA_043754375.1 Candidatus Kuenenia sp.
ACAGAAGCCATTTCACTCGCGGGCGAATTCATCGGATCGCTTTTCAAAAGCCGGACCGTATCCAGCTATGGAATCGGAAAGGTACGTAGTTTCACCGAAAGTCAATCTTCCAGCCTGAACCCACGGGCTGAAACATCGCCTTGTTTACCCAGCTTTCGTTCCAGCAGGAGTCTACTCAATTGCTCACCGAATTGAAACCTTGGAGTCATTTGCACAAAAAAACAGCACTGAATGCTATCACGGGACAAAAATTGATTGCGAAAACCCTGAAGCCCCTTGGGCGGTGGTGGATGGTGGCAGGAATTGCAGGTATACGCAGGATTTTCAGCCGCCAAACCCGGCCGGCAGCTGTCACAATCCGAAGTTTCAGACGATCCGGACAAGCGATGCAACATTGACAGGATCCTCGCCCAAATCCCTGCGGAAAGAAAGTTGACACGAGCCGAAAAAAACAGTGCGAAAGGTCGCCTGCCCGTTGTGCCTTCGCATCAGGATTCACTTTGTCAGGATGACAACCATGAAGCGCAACATTCCAGTGCCCGTTTTTGTCCTGGCACTGCTGATTGGACAACTGAGTTGTATCGCAGACCCCCAGATTCCTCAAAGTTACAATGGAACAGTTGCACCGGCTCCGGGTTCCACTTCAACACTGGTTCCGAGCAAGTACTCTCTTCGAAAGTTTGCTCCGATTCGAACCGGGGACTCAGTGATGCCGGAAGATTCTTTCAACGGGTACGCTCAGATACGATCGAATCCGGATCTCGGAGCACCAGGTTCTGCAGGAAATGGATTTCATCATTTTTCGATGCCTTTTGACAGGTACACGTCCTGGTACCGGCCTCGCGCAGCAACCCTGACAAAATACCAGCGATGTGCACCGGATCCGTTTCGCCCGCGCGGCTTCGGAAACCTGTTTGCCCGTCCATGCGACGGCTATCGCATGGAATATGAACCATACACGCTGGCAGACTCACCTTCGAAATACGGTCCTTCCTACTTCGCGCGGTTGCCCGACCCACGCTGCAATGATTGCTGTCACGGTCAGGACGAATGTAAATGTGAATGCGAATGATGCTGACGGTTCTTCAACCGCAGCAATCCGGCAACGAGCAGGACAAAGCAACAAATCTCGCCGAAAATTAGTGATCCGCCCTCCCGGTAACTGCGTTCGCGCTGCCTGAAACACAGAGCAGAACGATTCTCATACGACGAAAGGTGAGGGCCATGAAGACGATTGATGAAAATGAAATGAGACAGAACCAGGGATTCCTGGAGATGTTTCTGGTGATTCTGGTCACGGTCATGACATTCGGCGTAGTGCTGCTGTTCGGATTTGTGATTGTCAATCCCCGCGAAGAAATTGTGGTGCTCCGATTCGGTAAGTTCGTGACCACGCTGCGGAAACAAGGGATCTGCTGGATTCACCCGGTCGGACGAAACCTGCATCGTATTCCGACTCGCGACATGACGCACGATATCGCCGTCACCACCGTGCTGGAACGAAATGGCAACCCGATTCAGATCAGCGCGATTGTGGTCTATCGGGTCGAAGATTCTTACAAAGCCGCGTTGGAAGTTGAGAACTATCGCAAGTTCATCGAAGATCAGGCCAGTGCTGTGATCAAACGCTGCAGTTCACAGTTTCCTTACGAATCTGCCGATGTTTCCGAACCCTGCCTGAAGCATGAAAGCCATGTTGTCACAAAGTCGTTCATCGACGAACTTCAGACGGCGGTGCATGCGGCGGGAATTCGAGTTCTCAACGTGCGCCTGAACGATCTGACGTATGCTCCGGAAATTGCTCAGGCAATGCTCATGCGGCAGCAGGCCATGGCTTTAATTGACGCTCGAAAAACCATCGTCGAAGGCGCGGTGGAAATTGTGAAAGACGCGGTGATCCGGCTGGGAGCTGCCGAACTGCACATGAGCGATTCTCAACGCGAACAGCTCATCAGCAACCTGCTGGTCGTGATCTGCAGCGGCGAACGTGCTCAACCGGTTCTGCAGGTCCAGTCAGGTGGACATGGTCGGAACAAATCCTGAGCGGCCACGTACCTTCCAATTGACGATTCTCGCAGCTGCCCCGACTTGGGGTGCGCTACATCCTGAGACGCTTGTTCGCTATCATTCTCGCTCTACTGTACGGCAAATCCTGAATCAACGAGAATGAGAACTCGAACATGAAAGAAAAAACTTACCTGGCGGTGGATTTGGGTGCCGAGAGTGGCCGGGTGATGGCAGGACGGTTCGACGGGCAGCATATTTCGCTACATGAAATTCACCGATTCGGGAACGGTCCGGTGAGACTCGGTGGAACTCTTCGCTGGAATCTGATTGGCCTGTGGAGTGAAATCCAGAACGGCCTGCGCGAAGCAGGTGCGCAGTATGGAGCGTCTGTGTCATCGATCGGAGTTGACACATGGGGCGTCGATTTCGTGCTGATGAATCGGAACGATGAGATCCTCGGCCAGCCGTGGAATTATCGCGACTCACGCACCGACGGCATGTTGGCGAAAGCTCTGCAGCGTGTACCGCGCGCAGAAATTTTTGCACGTACCGGACTGCAGTTTATGCAGATCAATTCGCTGTATCAGTTGCTGGCGATGTGTGAACGCGATCCAGAACTTGTCGAACAGGCCACGAAATTTCTGATGGTCCCGGACTTCTTCAACTGGTGCCTCAGCGGCAGCCGGATTGTCGAATTCACCAATGCCACGACGACGCAGATGTTGAATGCACAGACACGCGGCTGGGCAGTGGAGATGCTTCGTAAGCTGGAGATCCCCACCGAGATGTTTCCGGAGATTGTCATGCCGGGCACGCAGCTCGGAAGCTTGCGCCGCGACGTCGTTGAATTCACAGGGCTGCAGGATGTGCAAGTGATCGCTCCGGCCACACATGACACCGGATCCGCAGTGGCTGCGGTGCCGACGTCGCATACCGGCAATCCGGACTGGGCCTACATCAGCAGTGGTACCTGGTCGCTCATGGGCGTCGAAGTTCAGAACGCCATCCTGTCGCAGCAGGCGCTCGAGCGCAACGTCACGAACGAAGGCGGGATCGATGGCACATACCGGCTGCTCAAAAACATCATGGGCCTGTGGCTCGTGCAGCGCTGTAAGGTCGCGTTTGAAGAACGAGGACTGAAAGCGGACTACGCAGAGCTGACGCGCAAAGCCGCCGGCGCGACTCCTTTTCGGTCGCTTGTTGATCCGGACCATCCGGGATTTCTGCGTCCAACGGACATGACCGAAGCCATCGCTGCCGAATGTCGTCGAGTCGGGCAACCGGTTCCCGAAGATGAAGGTCAGTTCGTCCGCTGCGCTCTCGAAAGCCTGGCGATGAAGTATCGGATGGTACTCACATGGCTGGAAGAACTCACCGGCGTCACGGTGAAAGTTGTTCACGTCGTCGG
>JAYUVA010000648.1:0-2653 GCA_043754375.1 Candidatus Kuenenia sp.
ATGAGTACAATCCTCAATTCATCAACGAGACTTCGGGCGACACTGCAGCTTGTAGTGATCACTGTCGTTGCCGGTCTGAGTTCAACAGCGGTCGGCCAGCAGAGCGATTACTTCCAACCGCTCAACGAAAAAATGATGCCGGGCTTTGCTGCGGACGCGCTGGCTCGGGTGCGTCAATACGACCCGTCGTGGCTGCAGCCCGTATGCGTCGAACTGCCCACTGCCGGAACGGTCTCTGTGTACTCGGCGACCCCGGAACCGAACGCCATGCTCGCGGCTCCGGCCCGGTTTTCCGTCAACGCCGGACACATTTATCGCCTGCGAATTGCCGACATGCCTGAATTCCCAGGTGTCGAGGTCTATCCATCGATCGAAATCCTTGACCGAATGCATCCGCCCGATGGGCGCGCGGCAGATTATCCGATTCCTGTCGTCCTGACCGAAGCAGATATCCGCGAAGCGATCGATGGCCACATGGTGACGCGCGTGGTTTATCTGGAACAGCCGCAGTTGGCGGCAATGCTGGATCCTTTGCGTCGCGAAATCCCACAGTCCGTCAATCCCGCCGACAACGCTCTGCAGGAAGCGGACCGCCTGGGACGTCCGATGATCATTGTGCGCATCGGAGGCCGGACGCCGTCCGGAGACTATATGCCGTACATGTACTACGGCTCTGGCGGTGGTTTTGATGCCGGTGAATCAATTCCCATCAACACGGGCGTTGTGAAACTTTCCGATAAACGCAGACCGAAAACGTCAGTCGCTCACCGCTGACCGACTGTTGGAGCCGCAACGCGGCATGATGTGAAAGCCTGGGGCATCGTCCCAGGAATTGCGTGAAGAGAACGCCGGGAGCCCTGAAGGGGCGTGATGGGAATGGCAGGAAGTCAACGTGACCAGCAGGAATGCTCGAATGCTTTCAGCGACACCAAAATCTGTACGACTGCTCATTCCCGGCCTCGCTGGTCTGGCACTGATGCTGAATTCCGGTTGCGGCATCCTTCCGCATGCGCAGCGTCAGCCTGATCACGTGTTTTCCTCTGCGCTGCCGCAGAAGCCGGCAACTCCGACACGTCATGCATCAGCGCCGGTTGAGGCATACTATCCGGACACATTGACATCCAACACCACTCCTGATCCTGCAGACGGCGTCGTGCGGATGAATGTGAAGCCGACTTTGATCGACGGCAATCTCGCGAAAGCTTCAGTATTCGCTATCGATACCTCTGATTCAGATAAGCCGACGACTCGTCAACAGGCCTTCGGTCAGATTCAGCTTGTCAGCTTTCAGACCGAAGAAGCATGCCCCGTTGAGCCGCAGGAGTGCCCGACTTTTACTCCCGCCGAACCAAGAAGATTTGCCGATCCTTGTGAAGAACCCTGCAATCGCATGGAAACGATTGCCCCATGCTGCTTTGCGGAGTTCTATCCGGATGAATACATCTGCGACGGCGGCGACCGAGACGCTCCGGCAGGCTATGTCGCCGGTCAGCGGAGCGGATTTGACACAGAAGATACTGTCGCAAAGTATACGGATCACACCGGTGACGCACGCACGTCGCCGTCCAATCGAGTTTGCGTGTATGCACCTCGTTTTGGATCTGTCCGTACTGTCACCGGACTTCAGGCCGACACAAAAGTTGACAAAGCCGCCGGAGCAAAAGATAGCCAGGGGATTGGCAACATCAAGACCGGCAATGCGGCTCAGGAAAATGTTCACGACACCGTTCTGTCCGGCCTGGAATCTCGCAACCGTGTTGACGGCATGGAAAGTGCCACACCTGCCATGCAGGCGCGAAGAACTGATTCCGTCGAGCAGAATCGCAAAGTGGATGAAGGCCACGAAGGGCGACATTATTCAAGCCACGGTTCGATGGAACATCACGAAGGCTTTGTGCTGCAGCAGCAGATTCAGAACGCGATGGCCTGGACGCGAGACCAGTACCCAGTGCTGACAGCGTCCACGACCAATGCGAATCAGATCAAAGCGACGTTTAAAGTGCAGCAGACAGTGGGGCTTGAAGATGAACGGAAGACCAAAGGCACTCTTCACGTCGTAAAACTTGCCGACCATGAAATGGCTCAGTCCGGCGACACGATCACGTTCACGATCCGCTTTGAGAACACCGGTGACTTCGACGTCTACGATGTCAGTATCGTCGATAACCTCACCCCGCGTCTGGAATACGTATCGGGCACCGCCTCGATTGATGCCCGGCATCCTGGTGAAGTCCTCGTCGAGGACAACGGTGAAGGCAGCTCTATCCTGACGTTCAACCTCGACCAGCCCCTCAAAGGCCATGACCGCGGCGAGATCACCTTCGATACCCGCGTCCGGTAGATCGCCATCCCGCGAGGTTGAGGATCGCACATTTGTTTAACCGCGTTGGGCATCGCCCCGCGCGCGGAGTCCATGCAGCGGGACTCTGCCCGCGCGGCCCGCTGGGCACGAGGTCAAACCAGCCAATGCCAACCGCGTGCCGTAAATCGCTGTCGGGATGGCCCTTCAGTCAGTCGCGTCAGGCTCAAGGGGAAGATGAGGCAGGCCTTTTCTAACAATGGCCCGCTTATTCACGGGGATTGAAGCATCTGGATTTCATTTGCCTACGCGCGCAATCGGGACGTTTTTCCCAGCCACGAAACAACCCAAAAA
>JAYUVA010000649.1:0-7968 GCA_043754375.1 Candidatus Kuenenia sp.
AGTCCGGCCATTCCAATTGCAGCGGGACGCATCAGTTCAGGTCGCCAGAAACTCACGAGCAAGGATAATGCGAGTAGTACTTTAAGGCCGCCGACAAGCCACATAAACGAAACCGGCAGTCCGTACGTGGCAAACTCCTCTGTCATATTCTTCGCTGCGCCGCCACGGTAAACCGTCGCCTTGTTGAAACGCAATAGCCACACGTTCAAAATACCCAATGCGATGATCAGTTGGGCGATACTGCGGATATACTCCATTAGCTTTCCTTTGCTGCTGACTCAAAAACTGAGGACGATTCGCTGACGACACTCCCATGAAGAATTCCAGAACGGCAAGAAATTCCGCAGAGGCACTCGCCGGCACTCCGGGGAACAGAACTCGTGGGCCATCCCAGACGAACATCCCGCCAGCACAGACGACCAGCGTCCCGACGCAGCAAGTGCCTGTTGAAAGTCGAGCTTTTCCCGGACTCTTGCTCTTCGAGGCGACAGACGAAGATAGGTTGCCTCGATCGAGGCGGCATCATACAAAAACTAAACTCTGTCACTGCAATCGAATTAAAATCTCATTGCGACGATACGGATTCGGTGTCCACGGCGGATCGTAACCCGCGAATTCGACAGCGTCGCTCCCGGAGAGCCCTTTGCCAACGATCCATGACCGGAGTTTAAGTTCGTGTTCAGCGACGGCACTTACATCCATTCGTCCCGAGAACCGAATCACAGCAAATCGGCCACCGTCTCGCTGTTGAATTCGGACAGTTTCATCGAAAGGGTCGGGGATGCCTTCTGCCGAGACTCCCTTCGGCACGACAAAACCCATTTGTCCGTCACGATCCTGTCCATCGGGTTCCATGAACACTGGAGTTGTCATCGCGATTTTGCGATCCTCATCATTTTCACCACTGATGTAACGAAACAGCCGTCCAAAACTACCGTCGCTGCTCTGTGAGCTCATCGCCGTAGTCACCAACTTGAGATTTGGATACTCACGCACTTCAAATGGCCCGTCAGATTCGACAACGCGGTAATCCGCTGATTCGTACGAACTGCGAGCAGTCAGTTTCCATCCAGCGCCGACGATGGCGACGAATCCAAGGACGATTGCGAAATGCACGATTTTTTTTCCCGTCACTTTCCGTTTCATCACAAAGATTCCGTTGAACTCAAGGTTTGTCAAATGCTGGAGGAGGGAAAACTGTCGATACACCGGGCCTCTCTTCTCCTATTTGTCGCCGTGTTCATCTCGCTCGACTTCAATTTCCACACACAAGAATCAGTCTCGCTGCCCAGGAGCTCGAAATCGACCAATTCGAAAGTCCCTGAGTGCCTGATGTTTCGTCCGACGACCGGCGGTTCTCTTTCGCCAGAGTTTAAAAGATCTGCTGCTCAATTGTTGCCGCATCAACTTGATGACCTCACCGGAACTTAATCCAAACTGACTTCGGATAGCGTCAAAGGAAGTCCGATCTTCCCATGCCATCTGGATAATCCTGTCTACATCGACTGGTGTAAGTTCGACATCGTTCAGATTGTCGTGACCACGACCGCTCAAGATGGATGCCCGTTGGGATTTGATGCAGGCAGGAGGAAACGTCCGAACAGCACGGTCTCCGGAACCGCCGCAGTGAATCCGTATTCGATAGCGTGACTTAACGATCAATTTTGCAGGCTTTCGCCAGCTTCGAAAATGGCCTGACAAAACCGATGAACACGCGGCGTCAGCCGACGCCACTGAGAAGTCATCCCGTGCTTCTTGTGTGGAAGAAACCTCCTGGTCACCACGATCGCCGCGACTATAAAATCGCGGGTGCTTTATTTGTCCTCGAAACAGCCATGCTGGGAAACATTTATGTCAGACGTTAGTCTTACCAAAACCTGGCCGGAATCAGCGATCGGCCTGTACGATCTCCTCACGGACCGAAATGCCGAGATTGCGTACAAGTTTGAAAACCTCGAAATAGCTATTCCCGGAAGCACTGCGACAAACGCTGAGCGGGCGACATGGAAGTTGAACGGAGCGGTTCGTGTCACGACTCGCAGTGGAACGGACACGTGACTAAAAATCGACCGCTCTCCGTTCTTGCTGATCTGGTCATAGATATCGGTGGTCAACAGGTGGCAGTGAGGGGTGACGGCGACAGCATACTCGTCGAAATCCCTTCTGTGGTCATGGCCTTCAGAATGGTGCGGGAACTGGGGTCTGTCATCACGGCACGTTCCCGACTGGCGGCAATGTCCTCATCGCTCGCGACGCTCGGGCTGACTGTCATTGTCAGGACGCCCGGGCGACGACTGATGACGATCGGGCAAAGGGGCCACTCGTCGTTGCTCCGGCTGATAGGATTTCCGAATGTTCAGTTCCACGTTTTCTAGACAGCATTAATCATGGCGTCAGAGAGACTCATGTCCAGATTCCTCAAACTGCAGACTTCACTTCGTCCCCTGCGAAACGAACTGATCAATCATCGACTCTACGATCGTCTGCAGACACAGGATGCACTGCTCGTCTTTATGGAGCATCATGTTTTTGCAGTGTGGGACTTCATGTCTTTGCTGAAGAGCCTGCAACGAAAACTGACGTGTATCGAAGTGCCATGGCGGCCGTCAGCCAGTTCTTCCGCCTGTCGCCTGATCAATGAGATCGTACTCGCCGAAGAATCTGATATTGGTCCGAATGGAACGACCGCAAGTCATTTTGAACTCTATCACGAGGCGATGATGAATGCTGGTGCGAACACCGAGCCCATCGAGAAATTCCTCGGCGCACTTGGGAATGGAGCATCGTGGCGTGATGCGATGCGGACAACGCCGATGTCGCACTACGTCAAAGACTTCGTTGAGACGACGTTCGACATCATTGACAGCGGCAACGTGTGCCAGATTGCGTCGGCGTTCACATTCGGTCGAGAGGATTTACTGCCGCAGTTATTTGCACAGATTGTCAGCAGATTCAATGCGGAATCTTCGGGAAGTCTCGATGCTTTTGAGTATTATCTGCAGCGACATATTGAACTCGACGGAGACGAGCATGGCGCCATGGCTCAACGTCTTGTTGAGGAATTGTGCGGTGAAGATCCACGCCGCTGGCAGGCTGCTGAAGAAGCAGCCGTCCGCTCGTTACAGGTCCGAAAGCGAATGTGGGACGGTATCGCAGATGCAATCGAAACGAAAATGGCCCAGCCATTTCTCATGGGTCTTTCCTGACGTCGGGTTCTTAATCGTCGCAGAGCTGAGCCCGGTATTCTCAAAAGTCATTGCTCGCAACAGTTAGATTTATCCTCACTCGAAAGCCAAATCATGCCCAGCGTCACAGAACAAATTATCGCGGAACTCAAGGTCGCCTATTGGATGGAGCTGGAAACGGTCACCAATTACATCGCCAACTCTGTGAACCTTGACGGTGTCCGCGCAGAGGAAATTAAGAAGGCACTTCAGGCAGATGATGATATCGATCAGGCGGCTGCGAATCGGGGCTACCGATTTCTCACAGAGAATGCACTGATTCCTCCGGATTTCAACCAGATCACTTTTGATGAAGTCTGGCAGGCGTGGCCGGAACCACTGAAGTCTCAGGCAGCGAACTTCAGTCCCGCTGAGCGACGAAAGATGGCTTTCGAGCGTTATAGCTGTCAGGAGACTGTTCTCATCGCGACTGTGACGAGCCACCCCAATTGCTCCGCAATTCGTCGGCCCGTGTGCGAATGTCAGCCATTTCCTGCGGCCTCTCTCGCATCTTCTTCACGTTGCTGATCGGGAATTTCATCCGCTGATTATCTTTGAGAAGATCATAATGCCGGTCCATGAATTCCCAGTAGAGGGTCGTGAATGGGCAGGCGTCGTCACCAACTCGCTTCTTGTAATCGAACCGACAGCCTGAGCAGAAGTTACTCATCTTGTTGATGTAATTGCCGCTGGAACAGTAGGGCTTCGTGCCGACGATGCCTCCGTCGCCGTACTGGCTCATTCCGAGTGTATTCGGAAGTGAAACCCAGTCGATGGCATCCAGATACATTGCCATGTGCCACTCGTGGAACAGTCGCGGGTGGGCACCCCACAGCTGTGCGAAATTCCCCAGCACCATCAGGCGCTGAATGTGATGCGAATAGCCATGGTCGATCACATGCTGCATGGACTGCCGGACACAGTTCATCTCCGTTTCACCGTCCCAGAAGAATGATGGCAATTCCAGCTGATGATCGAAGTGATTCATTTCAGCATATTCAGGCATCTTCAGCCAATAAACGCCGCGAATGAATTCCCGCCATCCCAGAATCTGCCTCACAAAGCCCTCAACACTGTTGAGCGGGGCCTTGCCCGTTCGGCCGGCTTCGACGGCGGCGTCCACGCATTCACGAGGATTCAACAGTTTCATATTGAGCGGAGCCGACAATCGCGAGTGATAGAGAAACGCTTCATCAGTCCACATTGCGTCTTCCCACAACCCGAAGGACGGAAGAATGTTGTCGATAAAGTTTTTCAGAAAGGCCTTCGCCTGCTGCCGCGTCACGGGCAATTGAAAATGATCGAGACTTCCCGGGTGATCAGGAAAACGCGCTTCTACCAGTTCGATCACTTCCTCGGTTATTTCATCTGGCCGAAACATTTTAGGTTGCGGCAGTTTTCCCGGTCCGGATTTGCCGAAACTCTCACGGTTGTCATGGTCGAAATTCCACTGACCCCCTTCCGGTTGGTTGTTGTCCATGAGGACATCATGCTTCTTTCGCATGTCGCGGTAGAAAAACTCCAGTAACAGGCTTTTACGTCCGTCTGAATACTCTGCAAACTCCTCGATAGAACAGTAGAAATGGCGATCGGGTCGAACATCCAATACGATGCCGAGTTCATTCGCAACAGCCTCAAGCTGCGTTCGCACACGCCAGTCGCCGGGTTCAACTACGACCAGCCGTGCGGGTTTCAGGCGTTTGATATCGCGCCGCAGGATATCACCAAACGACTTCCCGCGATCTTTTGACCGTTGCCTCTCAAATTCGTGATACTCGACCGTGCATTTCGACTTTTTCAATTCGTTCCGGAAATGCCGCATCGCAGACAAAAAAAACGCAATGCGCAATTTGTGGCACCACACGTGCGTCGTCTCTTCCTCAACCTCTGCCATCCAGACGACGTCGTTTCCAGAATCAAAACCGTCAAAAGCGGCAGAAGTATGATCAAGCTGATCGCCCAGTATCAGTATCAAGTTACGCATCGTTGGGGTTCGATCTGGTTTCGTCCGCCACAGGCGGACTCAAGGTGTGACAGGTCACATTTGCGAATGTTGTCGATCAGAGCGGCGCGGACAATGCGCCGAGACTGCGATATGTGATCATCATCACAATCACGCCTCGCACCGACCATGCAGCTGTGCGGATCCAGTTTGTCGAAACCAATTTCTGCCAGACTCCGGCAGAGAATCCAGCCGTCAGTGCATGGTGCGCCGGAACGGAAAGAGTGGCTGTAGAGACCCAAACTCCGATAAGAAGTCCCAGCCCGAGCCACGCGAGCGATGTGGAGCCATTCGAAGTATACCTCAGGAGCGCTAAAGCGGTCACCATTTCCACCAGCATTGCGGGGCCCACGACCCAGGTCGTCAATCGATTGTGGAGTGCCTCGTATTCCGGAAACTGCTCGCGACCAACTTTCGCGTACAGAGGATAATGCACGATCTGAACAAACCAGATGAGTCCGATCATAAAGGAGGTTGAAAAAACTTGTGCGAGCAGAATCAGTTTCATTGGCGACACTCAGTTTGTTTCTTTCCAGGAACCAGCAGACCATGCACGTTACGCATCATTGTAACGAGATTCCCTCCGCAGAGTTTCAATTTGCCATGTTCGCTTTTTTTTTCGCCCAAGCTGTGATTCAGAATCTGCACGATTTGACTGCAAGGCGTTCCAGAGAATAACGCCAAATGGTATCCACCAGATCAGATCGTTCGTCACGATTGTCCATCCCATCGCCAGCGGGAAGCGTCCCGAGGTGACCGCGCCGACGAAGCCGATCGGGCCAAAGATCTTACCCAGCAAACCGACAAGTACGATCGGCCAGTGCCGGAACGGGTCGGTTGCCGCGATCCCATAACCCACCCCGTAGACTCCCACGATCATGCCAATGCACTGCCACAATTCCGGATACAGCGGCAGAGGATTAAACCCGCACCATCGAAACAGCGTCAGTGGACTCAGGATTGCAAAAGCCCCCCACGCAAGGTTGTATACTGCTGCGGCCCACAGAACCCGCCTCATCCAGTGGCGGGGCTCCGGAGTTGCGTCCCGCGATTGGTGAATGTTTTTAACGGGCATCAGCATAATTCCATTCCGTGCAGTGGGCTGGATCAGGAGCACTGAATTTCAGATGCAGAAATGCGCCTCAGCATCTGAAAATGACCTGCGACGGGCGAAGTGCCGATTGTCTGCTATCCAGTCTTCACGGGTATAGCTGATCACCGAGGTGTCGGTTTCCTGAACCTCCAGCAGCGCGAGGCGAAATCCCATCCTCGTGATTTCGCTGAACAACAGGTGGCAGAGGTTCTCCACGCTTGTCGGTCCGTCCATAATCTTGAGCCGGAGTGTCTCACCGGTTCGTGCCATGTGTTGCTGCAGGGTTTCATAGAGCGGATCGTGAATGTTGATCATCATGCCATGATCGTAATTCTCTTTGAGCCACGGCTCAATTTGCGAGTCAAAGTCACCAAAGAGCGTGCTGATATCACCGTCACGTTCCACCTCGAAGTGGCACCGCAGTCCGTATCGATGACCATGCAGATTCCTGCATTTATCCTGCAGTGTTTCATTGCGGTGTGCTGCGTAGAATTTATAATTTTTCTGGATGATCATGTAGAATTGCTCTCTTCGTTTGATCTATCTGCGTCCGCATGGCTGGACTGTCGCCGGAAACTTCCTGGCAGGATGCTGTTCCGTCTCAGTTCGGCATGTTGATCAGCGACATCAACTCTGCCCGACTCGCCGGATCACTGCGAAATGCTCCACGCATCGTGCTGGTCACAGTCAGGCTACCCGTCTTGCGAATCCCGCGGATCGACATACAGGAATGTTCGGCCTTGATGATCACACCGACAGCCCGACTGCCAAGACGATCTTCGATCAGGTCAGCGACTGTCTGCGTCATACGCTCCTGCACCTGCGGGCGGCGCGACACCTCTTCCACCACTCGAGCCAGTTTGCTCAGCCCTGTAACTCGTCCATTCGGAATGTACGCGACATGAGCAACGCCGCGAAATGGGAGTAAATGATGTTCGCACATGCTCGTGAAGGGGATGTCACGCACCAGCACGATTTCGTCGTAACTTTCTTCAAAGGTTACTTCCAGATGACGTCCCGGATCCTGCTGCAATCCAGAAAACATCTCCGCGTACATCTTCGCCACACGACGCGGGGTCTCCAGCAATCCGTCCCGGTCCGGGTCTTCGCCGACGGCTCGCAGGATCGTTCTGACAGCACCCTTTATTGCCGCCAGGTCGACCGTCTCTTGGGTCAGCAGTGCGCGTCGGACATGTCGGGATTCATTCGATCGCACACAGCAATCGTCCGCAGATGATTCGTCGGTAAGACTGTCATTCAATGTGATAGACATGATTACGAACTTTCATTTCAGTGGTTCAATGAGACAAAAAAGGGCGGATGACTTGATGCCAACCGCCCTTAACTCAACTTCAGCCTGCGTGCGATTATGGCAGGATCACGCTGTCGATGACGTGGATCACTCCGTTGGACGCTTCGATGTCGGTTGCCACGACCTTGGCTGCATCGACCATCACACCCTTGTCACTCACCTTGATGGTGGCTTCTTTGCCATTGACCGTCTTGGCGGACTTCAACTTCACGACGTCACTGGCCAGGACTTTGCCCGACACAACGTGGTAAGTCAGAACCGCAATCAGCTTTTCCTTGCTCTCGGGCAGCAGCAGGCTCTCAACGGTTCCTGCTGGCAATTTTGCGAACGCTTCATC
>JAYUVA010000650.1:0-4425 GCA_043754375.1 Candidatus Kuenenia sp.
ATCTGCGGGTGGGTCAGTCTCGAAAAGTTTGACTCGGCGGCATCGATATTCACCGCAAAACTAAGTATCCCGTGTTCGGGCTGCTCCGCTCGACCGCCTTTGACTTCCAGATCATAGAAACCCTGTTCGACCGTTCGATCGAAGGCACCCACGAGCTGCGAATTAGAACGCTGAAATTTGACGGGAGTGACACGCCCGGCAATATCGGTGACTTTCCCAGAAGCCGGAGCCCAGTTTTGGGCCACCACAAACTCCGCGTTGCCATCCGCAGGCACCACGGCTGGCCCATCGACATCCGCGCGCCTTTTGACGTGACTGATCATCCGTAGCACGAGCGGCACGAACTCGGGCTTCATGGGCAGGCTGGACCACTTGGAGTTCATGGGAAATGCGCTAACGAGAATTCGACCATTTCCGTAGACGCTTTCCAGGAGTGCCGCTGAGCCATCTTCAAACTGCATCAGGGGCCAAGAGTTCCCACCAGCGTCGGGCAGTGTGATGGGAAATTTTCGATACACGCTGACTTTTGTCAGATACCGCTGGTCGCTGTCGGCGAAGACAGCAAAAACCGGGTGAGCGAAATCGATTGCTCCGAGTTTCTGAAATGCCTTGCCATTGTTCGGATCGCCGACTGCGGCCGCCAAGGTTGCGGCAACAAACTGCTGCCCCGGAATTTCGGGCGACGGAAAGAACTGCTGGTTGTAAACGTCCTGATTTACTCGGTCGCCAGGGAATATCAACAGCCCGCCACCGTCGGCCACGAACTGCCGCAATAATTTGAAATGCTCCTGGTTGAGTCCGCCACAGTTCGCCAGAACCACGACATCGGTTCGGCTGAGTGTCTCGGCATTGACGCCGCTTTCGGCGATTTCCTCAATCGCCAGCGATCGTACGAATTGCCGTTCGTCGGCGAGCTTGTCGATCGCCTTCGTGGCGTCCGTCTTTGCCGCGTCAGGTTTCGCAGCATCGCCGCCCTCCGATTCATCGCCTTGTTCAGCCTCGGTTGCGATCATCGCGGTGCGAAGATAAAGACCTTCATTGTCGAGCGGCTCAATGGCCGGATTTCCGTTGACCAGCAGCACCTTAATCTGCGGCGCGACATTCATGGTGAACAAGAACTGATCGTCACCGACAAAGCGATCCGAAGGAATTTCAAATCGGCCTCGAACAACGCCTGCCTGCGTTGGAGTGAAAATGACTTCCACTTCAGCGGACTCGCCTGGCTTGACAGTCAACAGTTTGCGGGCAATCTCCTTGTCGTCCAGAAAGATGCTGACGGGAACGTCACGCGAATCGGATTCCGAAAAATTGGTCACGCGCGGACGCAGCCGGATCGGCAAACCGGCAATCGCCCGCTGATCGTCGGGAGCGTCGCCGACGACCGCCATGTTCGGAAGCTCTTTGTTAGAGCCAGCGTTGATGACGTATAACTCGGTTTCCGGCGGGATCAACTTCTCGCTGTGCCCGTCTTCGAATTCGCTCCAACCGCCTGTTTGCAGGTCGGTGAACAGATACACGACCGGTTTGGACAATTTGCGTGCCTCCGGACCGAACACCTGTGAAAACGCGGCAAACAGATTGGCGCGAGATGGCGTTGCCTTGAGATTCTGAATCTCATTTCGAATGGCTTCGGCATCGGACGAAAAACGATTGCAGACTTCACGCGGCTTTGCACCGACGCTGATCAAAGTCACGCGATCATCCACCGCTAACCGATCGACAACCGTCAGCGCCGCGCGTTTCGATCGTTCAAAAGCCGTGATCCCATCGGTGACCGCATTCATGCTGGCTGAACCGTCCAGCAGGAGCACCACATCGCGACCGCTTTTGCTGCCACCGAAGAGTGAACTCCAGTGTTGTACAACCGGTCTCGCGATTGAAAGAACAAGCAGCAGAATGAACAGCGTGCGGAGAAACGCAATCAGCGCCTCCAGAAATTTCATTCTCCGCCGCTGCTGCACATAGCTGTCAAACAGAAAACGAAACGTGCTGAGTTCGACGGTCTTTAGCCGATGCAGTGTGAGCAAATGAAGCAGAATCGGAATCACCACTAAAGGCAAAAAATACGGCAGCAATCCGAAGTGCAGAAAGTTCATAACTCATCCGATGCGAGATCGCTTGTCGAGATACGCCGCCAGAAAGCGGTCATACGGTTCTGTCGTGGGTGCCAGACTGTAACCGATCTTACGCTCGAAGCAGTCAGCCTTGATTTGTTCCGTAAACGCATGGATGCGTTCCAAATAGCGTTTCCGCAGACTTTTCGGGTTCGCCACAACTTTCCCCGCCCCTTCCATATCCTTGAATCTGGTGATTCGATCGTACGGGAAATTTAACTCGGCATCGTCCAACGTGTGGATCACCATGACTTCATGATTGTTGTGCCGAAAATGCTGCAGGCCGTTGGCAATCTGCTCTTCTTTGTCGATCAGGTCACTGATCAAAATGATCAAACCACGTCGCTTGATTCGCTCTGCGGCTTCGTGCAGTACGGATCCAACATCGGTCTCTCCCCCCGGTTTCACATCATCCAGAGACTGCAGGACCCGCCGAAACTGAGATGGGTGCGCTTTCGGCGGAATGTAGGAACGGACCTTGGTATCGAACAGCAGCAACCCGACTGCGTCATTCTGACGAATCAGCAGATACGTGAGCGCTGCGGCCAGATAACTGCCATAGGTCAGCTTATCGATCTCGCCGCTTTTGAACGCCATCGATTCTGAGCAGTCAAGCAGAATATACGCGCGCAGATTGGTTTCATCTTCGAACAACTTCAACTGATACTTGTCACTGCGGGCCAGCATCTTCCAGTCCATCGCACGCATATCGTCGCCCGGCGTGTACGGTCGATGATCGAGGTATTCAACCGAAAACCCGTGGTACGGACTGCGGTGACGCCCAGTCAGGAAACCTTCCACAACCTGTTTGGCAACTAACTCCATGTTGCCAATGCGCGACAATCCTGGCGGGTCGAGAAATCGAAGAGGCATAGATTCGTACTCCTGCGGCCTAGGAACGTTACTCTTCGCGAATCACATCGATCAGTTTGTGAATCAGATCATCCGTTGACAGTCCGTCACTCTCTGCCGTGAAACTGGTAACCAACCGATGCCGCAGCACGGGATAGATCACGTAACGAATGTCCTCACTGGAGACGTTCACACGTCCGTCAAGGAGTGCATTCGCCTTGGCTCCGAGCAGGATAGATTGACAAGCTCGCGGGCCAGCGCCCCAGGTGAGATACTTTTTCACAAAATCCGGTGCATCCGCTTCATTTGGCCGTGTCGCTCGGACCAGACGTACGGCATAAGCCGACATTGATCGTCCGATCAGGACTTTCCTAACAATGGACTGCAGGTGCAGGATATCTTCCCGATTCAACAATGCCTGCAGTTTGGGAAGGCCTTCTGCCGTCGTTGCTTCCGCGATCTTCAGTTCTTCTTCAAACGACGGGTACTTTACGTGGATCTTGAACATGAAGCGGTCAAGCTGTGCTTCTGGCAGCGGATAGGTGCCTTCTTGCTCGATCGGGTTTTGCGTTCCCAGCACCAGAAACGGCTTTTCAAGTTGAAAGTCCTGGCCCGCTGTCGTGACTTTGAATTCTTGCATTGCCTGTAGCAACGCTGCCTGTGTCTTGGGCGGTGTTCGATTGATTTCATCGGCGAGCACAATGTTGCCAAAGATCGGGCCTTTGACGAATCGCATCCGACGACGTCCGGTGCCTTCTTCTTCGTCGAGAATTTCCGTGCCGGTGATGTCAGACGGCATCAGGTCAGGTGTAAACTGAATGCGGCTGAATTTTAGTGAAAATAAATCGGCGATGCTCGAAATCATCAACGTCTTGGCGACACCAGGAACACCTTCCAAGACGCAGTGGCCCTGGCAGAAAAGGGCAATCAGCACCTGCTTGAGGACCTCTGACTGTCCGATGATTGTACGGCTGAGTTCCTGTCGCAGCTTGCCATAGACCTCTTTCAGATGGTCGGCAGCTTTGAGATCCTGTTCGTCAATTTTCCCAGTGGGTGTGTCTGATAACCAAGGCATAACGACCCTTTGGAGTTGATAAGGCGGGTTTTGGGGAAGGTAGGTAGGACCGGTTGAGCCACAATAGTCTTTGGCCCAAGCTCAGTCAAGCAACCAAACTGGGCAGGCTAGTGCTTTATCTGACTTAAAAATTAGGGTTAGCAATTCAGATTCGAAAAATGTCCGCTTGTTGATTTAGTAACCCGCTGCGTAAGTTTTGAAGTTGCGCTATTATAAGATATACCGGGCCAAAGGCCCAGCAATTTACCTAGTCCGGCCCAACGGGCCGGGTAAACGACAAATACAAACTTAAGGGCCAAAGGCCCGGCCGTTTACGATCCGCGACGGGCGGGCAAAACAACCTGCCGGGCCGTTGGCCCTACGATTCATTGGTTTCGCAAGTAC
>JAYUVA010000651.1:0-14849 GCA_043754375.1 Candidatus Kuenenia sp.
TCGACAGACAGGACGGGCGCGGCCGAGTGGTTTATCGCTTCCACGATTTCGAGGAAAGGACTGCGAAGTGTTCCACGAACTCCCGTGCCCAACAACGCATCGACGATCCAGTCGCTGGGTGTCAGAACCGCCAAAACGGATTGCAGAATTCTGGTATCGGCCTCCTGAACGCTGATGCCACTTCGGAGCAAAAATTCAAGGTTGGACTGCGCATCGTTCGTCAGTGACTTCCCGGCGCGCACAAGATGCACCTCGCTGTCAATTCCATTCGCCGCAAGCAAGCGTGCCATGGCGAGACCATCACCTCCATTGTTGCCGGGGCCACTCACCACAATGATTCTGCCCTGTGGCTTAACGGCTTCCAGAACCTCACAGGCCCCTCGTGCCGCGTTTTCCATCAGCAGCAGCCCGGCCATCCCCAGTTCCTGAACGGCAGCGGTATCGATTTGGCGGATAAGCCGACTTTCAAGGTATTCCATTGAAGATTCTCTGGAAACGACTGCAGCAATTTAAGGGACGATGATGGCCCGATCTGTTTGAGTGTTTTACCGCATCCGCATAGACTCTGCACTTGCTCGACCAGCGCACCCAGAAAATATGGCCGGATGCCACGTTCTGGTAATCATTTTTTATCCCACTGAATTGTTTACGAGTTTTGCGAGTGATTGACAGTTACAACGATCGCTGGGCTCTGATCACAGGCGCATCCTCCGGAATCGGAGCGGAATTTGCTGCGCAACTGGCAGGTCGCGGCATGCACTTGATTCTTGCGGCTCGGCGCAAAGACAAGATGGCGGAACTCGCGACGGAGTTGAATACCCGCCACGGGACGCGCTGCCATATTGTCGCGATTGATCTGGCAGACCCGGATGCAAGTCGGCGACTGTTCGAAGAAATCCGGCGATTGGCAGTGGACGTGGAACTACTCGTCAACAATGCCGGCATCGGGCTCATCGGTCAGATTGAATCGACATCGCCAGAAGATGTCCGTCATCTGCTGAACCTGAATCTGCTGACACTCGCCGATCTGACGTATCGTGTGCTGCCGGGAATGCTTGACCGCAGACACGGTGCGATCATCAACGTATCGTCACAGGCTGCCTTCCAGCCAGTGGCATTCATGGCCACGTACGCTGCCAGCAAGTCTTTCATTCTGCATTTCAGCGAAGCATTATGGGCGGAAGTTCGCGGTCGCGGTGTGACTGTGATGGCGCTTTGTCCGGGTGTCACGCGTACTGATTTCTTTGACAAGGCCGGGGCACCCGGCTGGCTGGAAAAACATACGTCTATCACTCCGGGAAAGGTTGTCAGAACCGCGCTCAAGGCCATGGAAAAACGGCGACAGTACGTGGTTCCAGGCTGGAAGAACTATCTCCTGACATTGCTGGTGCGGTTTATGACCAGACGCACTGCCGTGAATGAATCGAAGCGCTACTTCCGACCGAAGAAGCTGATTTCGGAAAGCGATGCCGAAAAGAAGTCGAATGACATACGCCACAGTTCTGAGTGACCCAGCCGTCGTCGGCCGATCGATACCACGATTTTCCAGCGACGCTTTCCAGTAAGGAAACATAGCCCGATCGCCACATGTTTCAATTCTTCATGAATCCGTGGCTGTTGATCAGCCTGGCAGGGATCGGTCTGCCGATCGCGGCTCATTTGTTGAGTCGCCGCCGCTATGACGTCGTCGAATGGGCGGCGATGCAGTTCCTGAATCCGTCAAAGAAAACCCGACGACGGCTGAAACTGGAAGAACTGCTGCTGTTGTTGCTTCGCATCGGCATGATCGCGCTCATCGTGCTTTCGGTGACGCGCCCGTGGTTGCCTGGCGGCTGGTTCAGCGGCTATTACTCCGCCGGTTCGCGGACTGTCGTGGTCGTGATTGATGGTTCAAATTCGATGTCCCGCACAGATGGTGTGAATTCAGTGCACCAAAATGCAATTCGTCGCGCCTGCGACTTTCTCCGCACGCTGGGAGCGGATGACAATGTCGCCCTGATCGATGCGCGCGATCGGCCGCGATCGGTCATTGAATCGCCGCTGCGTGATCTGAATATGGTGGAGCAGGAAATCCGACGACTGCCACCCCCCGGCGGATCGTGTGGAATGCTGTCCGCACTGGAAAAATCCATTGCGATCCTCGGCCGTTCCAGTGCATCGGCACGGGAAGTTGTGGTGTTTACAGATCGACAGGGAAACAGCTGGAAGTCTGACAACGAAGCCGAATGGATGCGGTTTGATGACCTGGTGAAATTTCCGTCGGTACGACCGCACGTCTGGGTCGTTGACGTCGCTCCGCATCTTGGTCCGGTGACCCGCAACGTTTCGGTCGGACGCATCGAGTTGTCCCGGGAAATGACAGTACCTGATTTTCCCGTGCAATTGCGGGTCACCATTCACAATGAATCCGACACCGAGGCTCAGGTTCCGCTGCGACTGATGCTGGATGGTCAGCCGCTGGCAGGTAAACTGCAGAGCCCGTCAATTCCGGCTCATGGAGTCTCGGTTATCGAATTCAAACATGTCTTGCGGGCGGAAGGAACGCATGTGCTGAGTGTCGAAGCGGAGATGTCCGATGACGCCGTTGCGGTTGACAACATGAGTCATGCGGCGATTCATGTCGCAGAGTCGCTGGACGTGCTCCTGGTGAATGGTACTCCCGCCGCGCTGCCGGCGGAACGTGACAGTTTCTTTGCAGAGTTGGCGTTTGCGCCACCGGAAGACAAACCACCGTGGGTGAAGACGCGCCTGATTGAAGCTGCGGATCTGACGCCTGCCGATTTCCAGACGGTATCAGTCGCCATTTTCTGCAATGTCGGCACGATTTCTCCGGATGTCGCGACGGCTTTAAGGGACTTCGTAGCCGCAGGTAACGGATTGATTATTGCGTGTGGTCCGCACACAACTCCGGAATCATTTCAGGCGTGCTTCGGTGACTCCGGACTCGTGCCGCAGATTCAGATTGTCCGGACGCGGGAAGCGCCGCCGCAGGCCGAGCAGGTCATCCGCGTGGCTCCGTTGAGCCTTCAGCCAGGCTGGTTGGATCGATTTCGGTCTGACCCGGCCCGCAGTTTTCTGAAGGCCACGTTCGATGCATGGTGTCTGACAAAAATCGGACCCGCGGCGATGCATGCTGCCGCCGGTGATAACCTGACTGATACCGACACGAAAACGATGCAGTCGCCTTTGGACAGCAACGCGGCAGAGTCCGGAGCGGTGAAAACTCCTTTGACCTCGACACCCCTGGTACTGGCGGCGCTTTCAACGGGTGATCCGCTGCTGCTGGAATCACGCTGCGGAGACGGTTTCGTGCTGGTCATGACCACGACCATGAATCGGAGCTGGAATGATCTTCCCACACGATCCGACTTTGTTCCGTTTCTGCATGAAGCCGTATTTCACGTCGCTTCGTCCCGCAGCCATCGCAACGTCGATTTTGGTGAGCCATTGATTGCCCGCCTCCAACAGACTGTTCGCACAAGCCCCGCACCTGAACCCGCAGGCTCCGATAAACCGGAGCTCCAGGCTGTTGAAGAACGTGCGGATGAGTCTGTCACGTTCGTGGCACCCGGCGGCATCGCGACTGAAGTCCGCGTGATGACGGAAAATCCACAGTCGGGTGAAAAGCAAACCGGTCCACGCGATGCATCGGCGGTGTTCACGAACACGTTTGCACCCGGTGTGTACGCCATGTCCCGGGAAGCCGATGCCGAGTTTCCGGAACAAGGCGACGCGTTTGTTGTCAACTACGACCATTCAGAAGACGACCTCACGCAATTGACGGCCGAGGACAAAGCACGACTTGTGACCAATGATCGAATACGATTTTCATCGTCGCTGGAAGATCTCTCAAAACGCATGTACGGCGATGAAAGCGTCGCAGAACTGTGGGCCGTACTTCTCACTCTGTTCCTGCTGTTTCTTGTCGCTGAACTCTTCCTGACCCGCCGGGCGATTCATAAAGGCTATGGCAACGACGCACTCACCGCATCGTCCTGACACATCGCTGTCGGGACATTCAAGTTCACGGCTTCATTGCGAATTGCTCCCGGGATTGCTACACTCCAAGCCATCCGGGAATTAGCGCAGTCTGGCTAGCGCGCTTGGCTGGGGGCCAAGAGGTCGCAGGTTCAAATCCTGTATTCCCGATTTCTGTAAGTTGTTGCCGTTCTTCACTTTAGAAGAAACAAGTCTTACGGACTGTGCGGCGTGAAACGAGTTTCTACCCGTTTCCGTACCCGTTTTGAGGGAACCGCCATGTCACGTAAACCGCCGAAATACGCTCTGCACAAGCCATCCGGACAAGCTCGCGTCCGCATAAATGGCAAAGATATCTACTTGGGACCGTACGACACTCCAGAGTCACACGAGGAGTACAACAGCCTTTTTTCAAGACATTTTCTTGGAACGCTTGATGTTGACCGCGATTCGCTTTCCATTTCCCGACTTTCGATCATGTACGTCGAATTCGCACGAGGCTACTATCTGAAGGACGGCGTTCCCACATCGGAAATCCATGCCATCCAGTTGGCACTCAAACCGTTTGTTCGAATGTTCGGACGCGAGAAGATTCACACTTTCGGTCCTCGGAAGCTGAAACTGATCAGGGAAGAAATGATCCTGCTGGATCTGGCCAGAAAGACCATCAACAAATCCGTCCAGAGAATCTGTAGATTGCTTCGCTGGGCGTCTGACAATGAGTACACAGACGCTTCCGTTTATCCGGCATGTCGAACCATGACTGGCTTGCGCCGTGGCCGCTGTGAAGCCCGTGAGACAGCCCCGATCAAGCCTGCCCCCATAATTGATGTGGAAGCTGTTGAACTGTTTGTCAGTCGCCCTATCTGGTCTATGATCCAGTTACAGCTTTGCACCGGTATGCCACCAGGTGAGGTCTGTATTATGCGAGCGTGTGACATTGACGTGTTGGTGATGTTTGGGAATTCAAACCAACGTCGCACAAGACTGAACACCACGATCGAAAGCGACTCATCTTCATCGGCCCCCGTGTTCATCGGCCCCCGTGTTCATCGGCCCCCGTGGTCAGGCCATCCTCAGACCGTATCTCGCCACCACCAAGGACGATGAATACCTGTTCCGTCCTGTAGCGACGGAGAAAGTTCGTCATGCACTCCGGAAATCCTCACGCCAGAGTCCCATGACACCGAGTCAGGCAAATCGCAAACCAAAGGAAGTTCGGAAACGGGCACCCGGCGAACGGTATCAACGGACAAGCTACACCAGGGCAATCACCAGAGCCTGCATACTGGCGAAGGTAACAGAATGGTCACCCAACCAATTGAGGCACAATGCCGCCACAGAACTGCGTAAGATCCACGGACTGGATGGAACGCGCACGGTCCTCGGACACGCTTCGACCGACATGACCGAGACTTACGCTGAGATCGACTTTGACGCTGCCAGAGAGATCATGCGGAAGTCTGGCTGAGCGATACCAACACCAATCCAATTCATTTTGGTTTGCAGCGCGGTAGAGCACTGACCAATGACACCCAGCAAACTGCCGGTGATGGCAAAAAACTGAACCGTGAATGCGCCGCCATTGCTTCCGACGACGTCCATTCCGAAGACGTCGGTTGCGGAGTCCAACAGGATCGAAAGCGCACCTTCGCCGGTGGTTGCTCTTAAATCCCCGTAAATCACGTTTCGGGACACATTGTACGCTGGAAGCCCGATGTTGTTTGCAAGAACCGGATCGACGATCCTTCGGCATAACAGATGAGGGCTTGTAAAAGGTTACGGGCAAGCTTGGCACTCCGGAGTCATGATATCGTTTGATTGGCAAGCCTGACAGGGTGCGAGTCAAAGGCGACGCTGACACAGGTAGTGACAGATACAAACGTTCAACTGGATTGCATGGCACCTTTTCGGCCGCCTCCTTTTCGGCCGCTCAACCGGATTGCATGGCACCTTTTCCGCTGGCACCTTTTCCGCCCATGCCACTCCTCGACACGGCAAAGAGTCCTCGCGTGGAGTGCCCGAAATTCAGGAGGTTTTGTCGCACAATCAGGCACAGACGAGGGATTGGCGAGTTGATGACAGCCAAAAACTGTGGAAATCCTGCAAATTATGGAGTTGTTCGCTCGTGGCATCTGGATTGCATTTATGTCCACCGGTGGATCTTTCACCAACGTCGACTGGCATGAACATCAATCCAGATGCGATCGGAATGATTCGTGAGACTGATACTGGGACTTCTGTGTATTGCCACCTGGTCATTGTCCGAAAGCCACGTGTGGGCCCTTGAGAACCCGACGGCACCCGGAACCACCGAGTCGCACGTTACGCTGCTGCGATCCGCCTGCCGATGTCAAAGGTGCTTCGTCGCGGAAACGTCAAGCTTCAGAGTTCATTGCTGTTCGGCAGCCGGACGAATCAAGGAGTTGGCCGTGTCGTGCGAACGGCTGAAGTCGCATTGTCAGGCGACCTGGGTGGGCGATGCATCAAAGGAATGGGATGCCAAGTGTGACGTCGTCGTGCATGCATCAGCGGCTGATTATTGTAGAGCACTCGGACCGGGCAGCGAACGAACATCAGGATGCTCGACGATTCAACTCGACAAGGGGCAAGTTCTTTCGCGGCGAATTGATTTGTGTGGCACTGCCGAGGGGTGCTTCACCGATTCGTTGCCACACGAGTTGACTCACGTTGTCCTCGCGGATCAATTCACGGATCGCCGGATTCCGCAGTGGGCCGACGAAGGGATTGCGATGCTGGCCGAATCGCCAGACAAGCTCCAGCGACGGTTGCACGAACTACAGGGCCTCGTCGCGATGAATCGCACGATGGGACTGCACGAGTTGATGAAGCTCGATCAAGGTCTCCCCGTTGCGTCGCGCGACGCATTCTATGGCCAGAGCGTCACGGTCACTGGACTGCTGCTTGAGCGAGGCACTCCAGAGCAGTTACTCCGCTTCGTCAAAGTTGGACAACGACAGGGCTACGAACACGCCCTTCGCGAAGTGTATGCGATTGAATCGTGGTTTGAATTGGAATCTGACTGGCAGACCTTTGCCGGCTCACAGCGATTGCGGTGGCTTGCACATCACTCAATTCCCTTCGCCAACGATAAATCAAATTTGATAACTAATCGGCTGCAGCTGACTGTCGATCTCAAATGAACGAAATCGATTTCCGTCAGATCGCAGATTCGTTCAGGGAATCTCCCAATTCCGGAAATGCCCCCCCGGCAGCACGGAGCAGTGTCGCTGTTCTGCGCTGCAGTTCCACTTCCGCTTGCAGCAGTCGCTCCCGGGCATCAATGAGCTGTCGCTGAGCGGTCGCTAATGCCAGGAATGTCGTGACTCCTGTATCGTAGTTTGATCGAGCGACATCGACATTCTGTTGTGCCGTGGGAACCAGTTTCGTCGAATACAAAGCAACCGTCCGCTGCGATTCGAGAACTTGTTCGTAGGCCGATTGAGCTTCAGCCTGAACCTCCAGCACAATCTGATCGTGGACAGCACGCGCCTTCGATACCTGGTGGCGAGCTTCACAAACAGCGGCGTTCAGACGCTTCTCGTATACTGGCAGGTTGATCCGTGCCCCGACCTGACCACGGAGATCACTCTGGGTTTCGCGTGGCTGCCAAAACGTATCGTAGCGACCGAAAACCTCCAAATCGGGATAATACTGTTTGCAGGCCAACGCCAAACGGGCTTGCTCTTCCTGAATCCGCGCCGCTGCAGCCGAAACTTCCGGACGCTGTTGTACCGCGAGTGCAAGCAGGAATTGCACGTCTGGCAGGGTCGCATTGCGATCAATTGAACCAACCGGCGGCGGGACGGGATCTGTGGGATTGTGTCGTATCAAGACATTGATCCGTCCGGCAGCGACCTTTTCCATACGTTGCAACTCGATATGTCTTTGCTCCAGATTGGCAAGTTCGACGTCGGCCTGCAGGATATCCTGCTGTGTGACAAGTCCGTTCTGATATCGAGTTTCAGCGTTGTCACGAAATGACTCCAGAATCACAGCATTCAATTCGTTCAGTTCCAGTTGCTGACGAGCCGCATAGTAGTCCCAGAATGCAAGAGCCGCGACTTCCGCCAACCGTTGTCGAGTTGTCTCAACATCGCGTTCGGCGCTGTTGGACGCCGCGAAAGCCGCAGCACCTCTGAGTGCCCGTTTTCCATGCCACGGGATTTTTTGTGATGCTTCCAGGGCATAGGCGGATTCCACGTCAGGCGAGCCGAATGACGCTGGGGCCACTGTTGTTCCAAACATCGGATCGTCAAGTGAAATGACCTGCGGATATCTTTGTGCAGCGGCCTGCCAGGCGGAATACATCGCCTCCACTGATGGATGCACTGCCTGGACTTCAGCGACGAGCGACTCCAGAGACAGTTCGGTTTCGGATGTGAGTGCCGTCGCCTTAGTCATCTCGGACACGGCTGCTGCGGGTGTATTCTGCTCGAAGCTGACCATCGTCGCGCTGTGACGATCTGCACTCAGTTGCCTTGGTTCGCTGTCTTCGAGAGCTGCCGGATTTGCAAGACAAGCCGGGGGGGCGACCGATTTACTCAATCGAGCCGACGGGGTACGGCAGCCGATAGTCGGTGCCATCAGCATTGAGCAAATAAGAAAAACAATGACGCGCCGCATATCGCCTCCATGCGAAATCGACTGAACTGCGGCTGGCAGGTTGATTCGAAGTACTTGCAGTACTTCCAGGGTCAGCACCTCGAAAGTAGTATCGGTTCATGGGAAGCATCTTGAAAATGAATAGGTGAGATGCCTGAATAGACTAACCAACAGGCAATACCGGAGGATTCGCGTTGACATCGAAGCGTCGAAACCTATACTCGGGCCATCGAGGAGCACCATCGGCCAATCTTTACTGGGAGTGCTGTAATGCAGCGTTTTCGTCACATCCTGCGGAATTGCCTAATCCTGGCAATGATTCCGTTGACCGTTTTCAGCGGTCGTGTGGCACCCGGTTGCATTTGCTCCGACGGGCACTTTGAGCCACGGTGTGGCGCTGGAAACTGCTGCTCCGCAACTGCCAGCTCAGCGAAGACTGATTCCTGCCATTGCAGCAAATGTTGCCGGTCGAAGCAGGGATCAGCAAGGACCTGCTGCTTCCACGCGGCCCATCCAGGTCACATTCAGCACTCTTCGAGTCCTGACAGTCCGCAGAAGTGCTGTCATCCGCTGACGCTGTTACCGATGGTGGCTGAAGATGATGCGGCAGTGCAGGCGCACGTGGTGTGTCCTGAATTCAGCGACACTTTCACCGTGGCGGTGCTACCCGTTATTGTGGAGCAAGTCGCGTTTGTCCCGCTGGTTGATTCCGGGCCTCCCAGAGTGCGGCTCTTTGTTTTGCAGCGCCTGCTGATTTAAGCCACTCGTTGCCGGGCTCCGCTGCGTATTGTGACGGCACGTCGCCCAGTTCCGTCTGGCCTCACCGTTCATGTGTCATCTGATGACATTCTGTGACGCGGTGTGTGGTGCTGCTACGCGGCTTGTGATGACCTTTCCACGCGTCGCTGGCTTATTCCCGTGCGTCACTCGGGCTCAGTTGCCCGCAGAGAAGTGATCGATTTGGAATAGGCCACTTAGAATCCGCGATGCCGGTGTTCCGGAGTGACCTGTTGGCGCTCCCGCTTGGTGTCGCACTTACTTCCCACGTTCAATCCACTAAGGATCATGATCATGTCTAATCTCTTCGCAATGAGTTTGGTTGCTGTCACCTTGAGTTTTGTAATGACCGATTCAGCTCAGGCTGGCGGTCGCAATCGATGCGGCATGAGACCAGGCTGTGCGGCACCAAGTTGCGGCGCTACAGCCAGTTCGGTGCCGATGGCTACTCCTGCACCTGCAACAGCGGGACATATGGATCATGCCGTGGCGACACCACCAGCCAGCGCACAGGGGAATTCGGGAACCTATCGCAGTTTCTCTTATGAGCCGACAGTGCCACTCAGTGGCGGCGTCTTCAATGGCTTGGCTCCTGTTTACCGATCGCGCTCGACAAACCGTTCGTCACATCCACAGACACCGAGCTATCTGCTGCCGAAGACTGACCCTCGCCGCTACAACGGTTTCTGATCAGCTGATTGCGTGAATATGATGTCACGAAATGTTCTGAACTGCGGCAGCCGGTCCTGGTTGGCGGGTATGTGTTAGCACCATGTCCTGAGTCAGCTTGAGTCTCGGCTGCCGCTCTTCGGTTTTCATTTTTACGGATATGAATATGTCCAAGAATCCATCGAGTAACGTTTTCGTCGATTCAGAAACGCTGACTAGCGACGAAGGCGGGCTTCGGGCTCCGCCGCATCTTCACGGTTGGCGTAAATGGTGGTGGTGGTTTGACTTCGTCATCCTGGTGAAGCTCGCACGACTGCGTTTCATCGGTATCCTGCTGCTGATTGGGCTGATGATCACTCAGTGGGATCTCCTGCTCGCGCATTACGACAAGTGGACACGTCCGGCGATAACCGTGGATCCTGCAAGCAGCGGTGTCGAGTGGTTTTGCCCAATGCACCCGGCGATCGTGCGGGACAACTCGAAAGAAAAATGCCCAATCTGTTTCATGCCGCTATCGAAGCGAAAAAAGGGGGACGACACGGTTGAGGCTTTGCCAGCTGGTATCGTCAGCCGCGTGCAGCTTTCACCGTATCGTGTTGTCCTTGCGGGTGTGCAGACTTGGGATGTGAAGTATTTGCCGCTCACCAAAGAAATCGCGGCAGTTGGCTATGTCGAATTCAATGAAAGCGGTCAACGAAGCATTTCAGCACGGTTTGCCGGGCGGGTCGATGAACTGTTCGCCAGCCAAACCGGTCGCATGGTTGAGAAGGGTGACATCCTCGCGTCGCTCTACAGCCCGGAACTGGTTGTTGCGATGAAAAGCCTTCTCGACGCGAAGAAGGCCGGAAACGAAGCACTTTTGAGCAGTACCAAAACGCGACTGCAGTTGCTTGGCATCAGTGATGACCAGATTGATGAAATTCTGACGAGCGGAATCAGTAACACGCACCTCAAAATTCGCTCGCCGATCAGCGGTCACATCATTCGGAAATACATCCGTGAGGGCCAATACGTCCAGGAAGGGATGCCACTGTTCGATGTCGCAGATCTGGACACGGTCTGGATTCAGGCTCAGGTCTACGAAGACGACCTGCTGTTCCTTCCCGAAGAACTGGCTCATGCCAATGGGGCTGCTGTCGCGGAATCACTGCCGGTCATTGCGACGACGAAGGCACTTCCGAACGAAGAGTTTCACGGAATGCTGACGTTCGTCTATCCACACGTCGATCAGCAGACCCGCACGGTCACTGTTCGATTCGAACTCAAAAACCCGAATCACAAACTGAGGCCGGGCAGCACCGCCACAGTTGTCATCAAAGTTCCGCCGGAACGCTGGGCGTTGCTGACTGACATGAAGTCATCAGACGGTGAACACACCGAGCGGCTGAAGCGGGGCGAGATGCTGGCGGTGCCACAGAGTTCCGTCATCGACACAGGCAGTCAGAAAATTGTCTATCGCGAATCCGGACCGAGTCTGTTTGACGGCGTGCTGGTCGAACTCGGGCCGAAGATGACAGGCCCGGACAATGTGCCGTTCTATCCGGTGCTCGCCGGGCTGGAGTCCGGCATGAAAGTTGTAACATCGGGTTCCTTCCTGGTCGATGCCGAGACACGATTGAATCCGTCCGCCGGTTCGATCTACTTTGGCGGCAGCGGCGGGTCCGGCAGTGACAGGAAACGCATGACAACCGTGCGGCCAACAACGCCAGGCGATCCGGACGCCACACTCACCGCCGCACTTGCTCCGCTTTCACCGGAAGACCGTCAGTCGGTCGATTCGCAGCGATACTGTCCAGTGCTGACCCAGAACCGGCTTGGATCAATGGGCACTCCTGTAAAACTAATTGTAGGCGGGGAAACGGTGTTTCTCTGCTGTGAAGGCTGCCGGACGAAGGCATTGAAAGCTCCGCAAGAGACGGTCGCGAAGGCAAAGTCGCTGACCGGGGGCAGTCATGATTGAACGAATTATTGAACTCTCAATTCGAAATCGCTTCCTGGTCCTGATTGTCACAGCAGCGATGACTGTGGTGGCAATCTACGCGACGATCAACACACCGGTCGATGCGATTCCGGACCTGAGCGAGAACCAGGTGATCGTGTTCGTGGACTGGATGGGCCGGAGTCCCCGCGAAATCGAAGACCAGGTCACTTACCCGCTGTCGCGAAAGCTGCAGGGGCTGGCAGGCGTGCGGGCCGTGCGGTCATCGTCCGAGTTCAATTTTTCGATGATCACCATCATCTTCAAGGATGACATCGACTTCTATTTCGCTCGGCAACGAGTGACGGAAAAGCTCGCACAGGCAAACACGTTTCTGCCGCCGGGAGTAGTTCCGTATCTCGCCCCCGACGCGACAGCTCTGGGACAGATTTACTGGTACACAGTCGAGACCGATCCCGCGCAGCCGTTAGATCCGGGTCGCCTTTGGGCACTCAACAAGTTTTACATCGCGCCACAGATCAACTCTGCTCAGGGCGTTGCCGATGTCGCAATTGTGGGCGGCTCACCGATGGAATATCAGATCGATGTCCGGCCTGAAGATCTGCGATCCTACGGCCTGACTCTGGGCGAACTGTATGCGGCGGTCGGAAAGAGCAACCTTCCTTCCGGCGGCGGCGTCATTCAGAAAAATAACGCTGAATACATCGTCCGGGGTATCGGCTGGATTCGCGGTAAAGAAGACATCGAGAACACAGTCATCCGCGAAGTGAGAGGCACTCCAATTTATGTCGGAACGGTAGCCAGCGTGCAACTTGGGACACAGTTCCGACGCAGCGTGTATGAGAAAGACGGGAACGAAGTCACTGGCGGTGCCGTGCTCATGCGGCACGGAGAAAACCCGCTCGCGGTTACAGAGCTGGTCAAAGAAAAGATTCAGGAACTTCAGCCGGGCCTGCCGCCGGGTGTGCATATCGTCGCCGCCTACGACCGAACGCGACTGATTCACGGGGCGATCCACACTCTGACGCAGGTGATGTGGCACGAGATGCTGATTGCGTCGGTCGCAATCCTGCTCATCCTGATGCACGTCCGCAGCGTGTTTGTGATCTGCGTCACACTACCTCTGGCCGTGCTGTTCTCGTTTTTGATGATGTGGCTTCTGCGAACGTTTGGCATCATCGATATTCAGGCCAACATCATGTCGTTGGCCGGACTGACGATATCGATCGGCATCCTCGTGGATCAGGCGATCGTTATGACGGAGAACGCGACCCATCACCTGAAAGAGCATTTTGGCGACCAGAACGTGACGGGCGACATTCGTGAGTTGGTCATACCGGCATGTCGAACTGTCGGTCGTCCAATCTTTTTCTCTGTGCTCATCATGCTGTTGTCGTTCATCCCGGTATTCATGCTGAGCGGTCGGGAAGGCAAACTGTTTCATCCGCTGGCGTTCACAAAGAGCTTCGCCATGATCGGCGTGGCCATCATTTCAGTGACCGTTGTTCCTGCACTGATTCCGACGTTCCTGAAAGGACATCTCCGGCGTGAAGAAGACAACGCGATTGTTCGGAGCTTCATTCACATCTACAAGCCGCTGCTGACGTGGGCATTGCCGCGTCGCAATCTTGTGATGTGGGCATTCGCCGTTCTGTTGGTGCTGGCAGCTGGCATGTTTCCACTCCAGGCCATCATTGGACAGGGGACCTCTGAGACGGCGTGGCGAAGTACGTTTCTCGGTGTCTTCGCACTGGTCACGTCGCTGACCGTGCTCTTTACGCGAGTCTGGTACTGGCAGACGTTGTCGCTCGTCAGCCTGCTGTGCATAGGTTTGTGGGCCTATCACTTTCCGAAGATCGGAGTGGCGTTCATGCCAGCTCTGGACGAGGGCACGACACTCGATATGCCGATCACGGTTCCGCGGGCGAGTGTCACGCAGGCAGCGGATGATCTGAAAGCCCGCGATGCTTTGCTGCGATCGTTTCCGGAAGTTGAATCTGTCATCGGGAAGGCGGGACGGGCCGATACACCGACGGATCCCGCTCCGCTCGATATGGTTGAGACATTCGTCAACTTCCGACCGAAGGAACTCTGGCCGAAACGAGTAATTCGCTATCCGGACGCCGCTGAGGAGGTGGGCCTTATCCTGTCCGTCCTTGAAGAACGCGGGTTCGTTGCCAGGGCTGCGTCAGAAGACGATCGTTCAACTCAAATCAACGATGCCGCTCAGAAAGCGATCGAACGCTTCGACGAAACGATGCGTGAGTTGGCGCTGCTGCGATTCAAAGAGTTTGAGCGTGAACTCGCTGCACAGCTCGTTCGCTTCGTCATCAAGGATTGTCTTCAGAAGTGGAACGAGTCCGGTTCATTCACGAAACCACACTCAGACATAGTTTCAGTCGATTCACTGGTCGATGAATTCCAGCCACAGTTTGGAGTGTGGCTCGCAGAGTCTCCAACACAGGAAGATGTCAGCGCTCTTGTCCAGGCGTTGTCCCGGCGGCTCGGCAACGCCGGCCATCTGTCGGACCCAGTGGCGGCTCTCGAACTCAAGGAATCGACGATCGCGGCTGTATGGCATGGTGTCCAGGAATTGATGGGGGCAGAACCGTTGACGTTCACTGGCGCGATTCTGCAGACCGTGACGGACGAGCGATTACGTCTTTGGCACGAGCGAGTCCATGATATCAACTGGGAATTGTTCGATTATGGTTCGGAAGCCTTCGTCGGCTATGCCATCGAAGAAGTGATCCGAGTCGGCCACAGCAACGGACTCCTTGCGGGATCACTGCATGCAGCCGAATCAGAAGCCTTCGCTGATGCCTCAATCAAGGCTCAACTGAGTCGTGCTCCGGATTCC
>JAYUVA010000652.1:0-3944 GCA_043754375.1 Candidatus Kuenenia sp.
CGGTCGGTCCATTTGGAGCACTGATTGGCGTGATCGTCACCGACGGAACGCCCGGCGACCCATTTGTGGTCAACGCCGGTCTGGAACATACGCCGAAGAAGAGCGGACTGCTTTTTCTGCGGGTTAACGTTCCTGCTGCCGCAAAGTGTACCGGCGACATCAAGCTGCAACTCAGCGGAGCGATCACATCCGTCGCCAAAAAACGATAGGACGATCACTGTTCAAGAATGGGCTGTCATCCAAAGGTGCGATTCCTGTAGCTTGGACATTCTTGTCCGAGTCTTCACCCAAGAGCGTCCCAAACTCGTAAGATTCCTGAGTGACAGGTGCCTTCGCTTCGACAAAGTTTCTCAACAATCCGACGGACAGGAATGTCCATCCTACGCAAGAGTGATCCGACGCTTGCTCCCAACCTCAAATCAAAAATTCAATCTATGCCACTCATACGTATCGCCAGTCTGCTTCGCGACGGACAACCGGGAACCACACTCATCACCAAAGGCTGGGTGAGGACACGCCGCGATTCTAAAAACGGGTTCTCGTTCATTGAACTCAACGACGGCAGTTGCATTAAGAACCTGCAGATCGTCGTTGAAAACACTGTGCCGGGATACGAGACGTCGATCAAGAACGTCACCACTGGAGCCAGCATTTCGATCGAAGGCACCCTGAAAGAATCGCCCGGCAAAGGGCAGCGGATTGAACTCCATGCGACATCGCTGACCGTCCTGGGAGTCGCCGACGCCACGACCTACCCTCTGCAGAAGAAGGGACACAGCATGGAGTTCCTGCGTGAAATCGCTCACCTGCGACCCCGAACAAATACATTCAGCGCGGTCGCCCGCGTTCGTAACTGCATCAGTTGGTCGATTCACAACTTCTTTCAGACTCGCGGATTTCTGTACCTCAACACGCCGATCATCACCACCAGCGACTGCGAAGGTGCGGGCGAAATGTTTCAGGTGACGACGCTGGATCTGGCGATGCTGGCGAAAAAACAGATTGATACGATCGACTGGAAGCAGGACTTCTTCGCCAAGCCGGCGTCGCTGACTGTCAGCGGACAATTGGAAGCCGAAACATACGCGACGGCGATCGGCGACTGCTACACATTCGGCCCGACGTTCCGAGCCGAAAACAGCAATACAACTCGGCACCTCGCGGAATTCTGGATGGTCGAACCGGAAATGCCGTTTTACGAACTGCCGGACAATATGGATCTGGCCGAAGCGTTCATCAAGACAATGATCAATGATGTCCTCGAAAAATGCCCGGACGACATGGAGTTTTTCAATGAACGCATCGACAAAACCGTCCTGGCGAAACTCGAAAACATCCGCAGCAAAGAATTCATCCGCCTGCCTTATACAGAAGCCATTGACATCATCCGGAAGTGCGGCAGGAAATTCGATTACGCTGTCGAATGGGGCAGCGATCTGCAGACTGAGCACGAGCGATTCCTCACCGAAGAACATTTCGGCCAGCCCGTGATTCTGTTCAACTATCCGCGTACGCTGAAACCATTCTACATGCGGTGCAACGACGACGAAAAAACGGTGCGCGCCATGGATGTCCTCGTCCCAGGCGTCGGCGAAATCATCGGCGGCAGCCAGCGTGAAGAACGCCTGGACGTACTCATCCACCGTCTGCACGAATGTCATTTGAATCCCGACGATTACTGGTGGTACACCGATCTGCGAAAATACGGCACCGTTCCGCACTCCGGCTTCGGCCTCGGTCTCGAACGCGCGGTGCTGCTGATCACCGGCATGACGAACATTCGCGACGTGATTCCGTTCCCGAGGACACCGGGGCATGCGGATTTTTGAGACGTATTCAAGGGTAGGGTGCGTGCAGCGCAGCGTAACGCACCATTGTGAAAATGTTCGTTGCGGTCTGTTTCGCTCAGCTACAAACACCAGAATGATATTCGCAACCTTGTAAAGTTTATGCCGATATGATCACAAAGATTGAATACAACAACTTCAAGATTCTCAAAGACGTTTGTTGCAACCTGACGCAACTCACCGTAATCGTTGGGCCCAATGCATCCGGCAAGACAAGTATGCTGCAGGGTATGCAATTCTTGTCGCAGCTAAGTAAGAAACGTAGTCCCGAACAGATTTCAACAATTTTTGGTGGCCCTGATAGTCTTGATCTGGTGCATAGCACGGACGGCGAGACGTTGTTGGAACTTAAGTGCTTTTCGGATACCGAAAAGTTTGGCTTTGTGGCAGCAGAGTCAAAAAGCTACAGTGGCTTACCCAGACTTCCAAATTCTACTTGGGGTGCGGCCGTTTCACGGATTCACGCCCTGAGTACTCAGAAGCCTGCGGATGAATGGCAAGACCGAAACTCTGCATCGGAAGAAATCTCTAGAGTTGCATTTCTCCAGTTTGAACCAAAGTTGATGGCTCGTCCAACATACTGCGAAGACCTGCGACCGGACGTCATGCCAACCGGTGCAGGATTGGCAACGGCCTTGGCGTCGATAGCGCTCACCAACCCTGACGTTTTTGAGTCGCTTCAGAATCGCCTGCGGCAAATCGTTCCTCACTTTCGCAGGCTACGATTTCGCCGCATCAAAGTCAGCCGAGACGAAACCGAAATCATCCGCATTGGCGAGGAAGCAATTACCCGAAAGGTCACGCGCGAGTACCCGGCGGACATGCTCATCTTCGACTTCGACCAGCGTCAGGACATACCCGCGACGAACGTGAGCGAAGGCACACTGCTGGCCCTCGGCTTGCTGACGGTGCTGCATTCACCGTCAAGGCCACGCATTGTTCTACTTGATGACATCGAAAAGGGGCTTCACCCAAATGCGCAACGAGAGTTGATCGGAATGCTGAGAGACATTCTTCGAGACCAGCCCGATCTGCAAATTGTGGCGACATCGCACTCTCCGTATTTCCTCGACTTCCTTGACCCCAGTGAAGTACGGCTGATGGCGATCGGCCCAGACGGATTCTCGCGTTGCGGTCTTTTGACGGATCATCCGGATTTTCCGAAATGGAAAGACGAAATGACGCCCGGCGAGATGTGGAGCTTCTTTGGCGAAAAGTGGCTCGTTGAGGAAAAGGTCTGACGACTAATGTCCTCAATCTGTATCGTCTACGAAGATCGCGCGGATGCTGAGATTGCAACGTATCTTGCGGATCGCGTGCTGGCGGAATCCATTTCCTGGCTGGAGAAGGAGCCGAATCAGAATCTGCAATCCGATGATTCACCGCTGAATGCTCTGCGTGAGTGGATTCGCGAATTCAAAGGTCGCCGATTGAAATGGTCGGAAATGGATGATCTGGCCGCAGAAATCGGGCTTCCGAAACTGCGAGGATTTTTCAACGGCGAGAAAGGACTTGCCGACGCCCGAAGTGCGAGACGTGCGTTGCGCGTGGTGACTCAACTCTTCGGCAACATTGGAGCGGCAGTTCTAATGCGAGACTCCGATCAGGACGAGAGTCGCCGCGCCGGCCTGGAGCAGGCAAGGCAGGAACACGGTCGCCTGCCTGGCGCATTTTCGGTTGTCATCGGGGTGGCAAAAGTAAAACGCGAATGCTGGGTCTTGTCTGGCTTCATTGCCAAAACCCAGGCAGAAGAAACAGCGCTGGAAACTGAAAGGCAGAGACTCGGTTTCAATCCACTCGAACGATCCGAAGAACTTACTGCCAAACACGACAATGATGATCGCAGCGCAAAGCGTGCCCTGAAGCAATTCACCGATTCCAACCCGGAACGCGAAAAGGAATGTTGGACGACGACTCCAATGAATCACCTTCGCGGCTTCGGCGCGAAAAACGGGCTGAACGCGTATCTGGACGAAATCGAACGCATTCTTTTACCGGTCGTCCGGCGCAGGGAATGAATTTGACTGGCCGCCAAAGCGTCGCCAGGGCTAGGAATCGGGGTTGAGTCTGTAGGCCGGACCAAGCGGAGCGCCGTTC
>JAYUVA010000653.1:0-6884 GCA_043754375.1 Candidatus Kuenenia sp.
GCCCTCGCATTCGTCAAATCGTGCAGACTCAACTCACGAGGCGTCAGCAATACCGCACAAGGGAATTCATCGGAATTCAGGACACGGTAAGAACCTCCGCAACTGCCACCCGCCTGCAGTTCTCGCCGATCTAAAGTCACGCAATCCCAACCACCCGAAAATGCAGCACGACCGGAAATCGGGGGGAATTGAATTCCCCGTGAACGTTGTCGATCGACAGGCTGGAAGCCTGTCCCACGAATGAATCAGCAGATTACCAGCGTGGGGCGAGCCCTGTTCTCACAAGCTGCCAGGGCGGCGAATGTTCGTGCTATGTCACGGGCGGAATCAGCATCCACCATGCAAGGGCAAATGGCCCGGCGAATAGCGGGCTGTCGAGGAGATCCAGTAGGCCGCCGAAGCCCGGCATCAGGATCGCTGAATCTTTTTTCTGCACGTCTCGCTTGATGAGCGATTCACAAAGATCACCCACCAACCCGATCAGTCCGATCACCGCCGAATACGCGAGAATATTCCATACGGAACCTGGCGTGATTGAGGAATCAAACATCTGTCCAGCGTACGTCAGCCACAACCAACCACCGAGTGTGCTTCCGAAGATGGCCCCCACGAGTCCCATTTGTGTCTTACCGGGACTCAGGATCGGCGCAAGTTTTCGCTTTCCCCAAAGTCGCCCGAAAGTGTACGCAGACGTGTCACCGCATTTGACACAGACGATCATCGATCCGATCGCAAAATAGCCCATCTGCGGACCTGGAAACCACCGCAACTGAGCGGTGACGGCCATGAGTCCCCCGGCGTAGAAAACAGTCAACAGATTTCCGCCGAGAGATTCCATCGAATGTCCTGGTGCCTGAAACCGCAATGCTTCCATCGCAAGCAAAACGGTAAATGACAACGTGAGAGCTGATCCGATCCACCCAAGCGAAGTCAGCAACGACGACGTGGAGCCTTCAGCATTGCCCGGGAACCAGAAATGCCCCCAGCCGGCCAGTACCATGAGGCTGCTCAAGCCGGCGGTCGCCACAAAATGAGGCCGAATGTTCCGGACGTTGAGCAAGTCCGTCAACTCGTAGGCATTGCGAACGGCAGCGAACAGACAAAATGCCAGCAGGACGAGAGCCGACGTGCCGGACTTGTGATCCAGCCAAAAGAGCGCGATGATGGTCGGCACCAGAATCGCAGACATGACCAATCGCCAGCCCAGCATTGTCTAAAAGTCCTTATCCCGACCGCAAGCCGGCCCGCATCAATCTCAGAAATGTACGTCCCGCATCTGGAATCCCGCATCATGACGTAACGGGCGACAGCCCTCCATAACGTCGATCTCGCCGTGCGAAATCGCGAATGGCTTCATGCAGGTCGGCTTGGCGAAACTCCGGCCAGTACTTGTCAGACACCCAGATCTCTGAGTAACTGATTTGCCACAACAGGAAATTGCTGATGCGGTATTCACTTGCGGTGCGGATCAGCAGATCCGGGTCACGCATCCCGGCCGTCATCAGATGACTGGCAACGGTTTGCTCCGAAATGTCATCCGGACGAAGTTTCCCGCTCCTGACCGACTCTGCAATCCGCTGCACGGCATCAGTAATCTCCATGCGCGCACCGTAGTTGATCGCGAGGCACAGCGTCATTCCATCGTTGCCTGCAGACGCCTCAATGGTCTTCTGCATCTCCGCTTGAATCATGGGCTCCAGCTCAGCCGTCCTGCCGATGACTTTGAATCTCAATCCCTGGCGTTGAATTTCGCGTCGTTCTTCGACAAGGTATTGCTTCAGCAGGTGCATCAGCAGCGTCAGTTCCTTCGGCGGGCGTTTCCAGTTTTCGCTGGAAAAACAAAACAAAGTCAGCTGTTCCATTCCCAGGCGTGACGCTTCTTCAACGATGCAGCGGACAGACGTTACGCCGCGTCGGTGACCTTCGATCCGTGGCCAGCCATGTTCCTGAGCCCAGCGCCCGTTGCCGTCCATAATGATGGCGACATGCCGGGGAATTTTTGTGCAATCAATGCCGAATGCCGCCAGTTGAGTATCCGAATACTTTTCTTCCCGTGACAACGCATCTCTCCGTCGGTGGCGGCTTTTGTCAATGGTGAACGTTCAATACCGCAGGAGTCTAGCGATTCTTCAATCCGCAGAACAGGGGCGAAGGCGTCCAGCGACGAACAGTCCGGATGAATCGGTCGGATCCGCCCCGGCTGACGAATTGAAAACGGCAGCCACGAAAACCGCTACGTGCCCGTCTGATACACCAACTTCCCGAAGATCATCCGCCCCGCGCTGCTTTGCAGGACGCTGGTCACGATCACACTGACGTCCTTGCCCGCCATATGAGCCGTATTCTCGCAGACAACCATCGTGCCATCGTCCAGATAGCCAACGCCCTGACCCGGTCCTTCGCCTTCTTTGATGATCCTGATCTGCAGACGTTCGCCGGGAATGTAGCGTGGCCGCAGCGAGTTCGACACGTCGTTCAGATTGATCACGGGAATTCCCTGGACGCTCGCCACTTTGTTCAGATTGAAGTCGTTTGTGATCACGCCACCGCGAATCTGCTTTGCCAGAGCCACAACTTTCTGATCCACTGTCATGCTCTTGTAATCTGCGCGGTTTGTTTCCATGACTTTGACGTCAACGTGAACGCTCTGCTGCATCTTGGCCAGCACCTCGAGCCCTCGCCGACCACGAATGCGGCGGTTCTTGTCGCTGCTGTCGGCAACGTCCTGAACTTCAGCCAGAATAAAGTCCGGTACGATCAGCTGTGATTCGATGATCTGTGTTTCGACCACGTCTGCAATGCGGCCATCAATGAGCGAACTACTATCAACGACGAGCGGACGTCCGCTCTTCAGGTCGCGCTGGAATTCGACATACGGAATCACAAACCGAAAATCGTCCTTGGTCTGCAGCAGGAGTGACACACAGATGTAAGGGAATGCCAGTAACGTGATCAGCACAACCGCCGTATGGTATGGATGCGAATGCGGAATGACTGGAGTCAGAGCCTGAATGAACAGATACGCCAACAGGATTCCGACCAGCACGCCGAAGTAGATGCCGGAAATCACGTCGATCCGCTTCTTGCGAATTACGAGATCGACCACCGTGAAGATCTGCGAAATCGCCAACAGTGTGAAAAACGCCGCTGCTTTGTTGTTACGGATCACGTTGGGCATCGCTGCGCCGCCAACTGCGGCCTTGGGAATCATCACGGTCTGGCCGTTGATGCTCATCGGAGCCATACCCGTATCAGATTGATCGACGTCAGACGTAATATATGCAAGAATAGCGCCGGCGCAGATCAACAGGTAGGCTACCCGCAGGACCATGAGCAACATGAGGGGGGGCTCGCTTTAGTGGTAGGCAACATGCAAGGAATCTTGGTGGAAGCATCAGTCACCTCGGATTTTGGCAGAAAATCTCTGAGAGGCAACTCGTTCAGCAGGCTTTAAACCGATTCCTCGCATGATAGCTGAATCTGATCAAGGTGTTACCGAGATCCCCGATAATTCCTCTCAATGCCTGTCGGTCCGCCTCCGGAAAGTCCATGATCGCCGGATCGTTGATTTGTTCGGGATCACTGTTGGCCACCTCGACGCGGCGAGATTCCCTTGAAAACGTCAACAGAAGTGTGAATTCAGGATCGACATCGCCTGTACAAAAACAGAAACGGCGATGAGCCGCCAGGAAGCAGACCTCATCGCCGTTCTGAATTTCACCTACGATTCCACCCGTTTGCTGATCCATTTGGTGGAACCGCAGTTCGGGACGAATCCCTCGGGCGTGTTCCCCATTGTCATCTGTTCGTCGCTGAACAGATTCAGATTATTCAGCAGTTCTGGGCGGAAGGATCGACTCTTACCCGTTCGACACGGTTGACTGTCGGGAGCCTTCTGAGTTTTTCAATCCGCACTGATCGAATTGTCAGCGGCGGTCAGAGAGTGAATCACGACATCCACTCTCTGTTGTACCGTCAGCATCTGTTATCGCGTCGGGCAATCAGCTTACCCTTTCGCCGATTTGATATCAGTTACAAGGGCAGGCACATGAAGCAGCAACTGGAGCACAGCAGCTTGGTTCGCAAGCTGAGCCGCATGATGAGCCGCATGATGAGCCGCATCCGCTGCCGCAACCGAAGTTGCATTTAGGCAGACGAATCTTTGGGCAATGCAACTTTGGCATACGGATCTTCGGGCAACGGAACTTTGGCATCTTGAAGCAGCTGTGTCCACAGCCGCAGCTGTCACCACAGCTGTTGCCGCAACCAACTGGAGCACAGCAGCTTGGATCAGCTGCTACGCCGCAGCCTGCTGGAGCACAGCAGCTTGGATCAGCAGCAACACCGCAGCCATTGCCGCAGGCCGCTGGAGCACAGCAACTTGGATCAGCAGCAACACCGCAGCCATTGCCACAGCCTGCTGGAGCACAGCAGCTGGCTTCAGCTGGAGCACAGCAGCTTGGCTCTGTAGAGCATCCGCTGTGCTTGTGGAACAAGCCAGCCTGTACGCTGCTTGCGATCGAGAATACGACCATCGCAGCTGTGAGTGTAAACGCCTTCATAGAAAATCTCCTGCACATCGTTCTTTGAGTGACCGCCTGGACCACTTCGAATGCACACGCAGCATTCTTGTTTTATCAGTGATCTGACTTGTTACTCGCGGGGACCACCACAATTGTTTTCGGACTGAATCGCTCCATTGGTGGAGTCGAACCGCAATGTTTGCCGGTTTGTTTTTTGACAGGTGCCGCACGTAGCGATCGTAGTGATTGTGGATGTGAGCCGGATTTCTGAACAATCTGAGATGAGACGGGAAGCATCTCAATGCAGTCAGTTGCCAACTTACACATCAACGGGCTATCCTCTTGACTGTGCTGGCTGTGTTCGTCAATGTGTGAACTCTGCAACACGAACCGGCAGAAATCTGACTACGCTGTGACAGACATTGCTTCCCCGGATAACGGCCAGACGCAGGAGATTGCGACACGCAAAGCCTCAGTCATGCACCCGGAATCCTGACGGACTCCGGACTCCGGACTCCGTGCTACGAATTGCCTATCTCATATGATACGAAAACTCAACGACGCAGCGTCGGCCTCACGGATTTCCGTGGATGTCGATTTCAACGTCGCCTTCCGCCATCGCCTGAGATTTACCGGTGAGGTGCTTGGTGCCGATTCTGACGTACTTGCGGATTTGCTCGAATCTTCCGAATCCCGCACTCCGAGGGTTCAGTTCTGGCTCGATGAACATGTCGCAGACGCCAATCCTGATCTTCGCCAGCGACTTCATTCATTCGCTCGCAGAAACACTCATCGTTTCCAGGTCGTCGGCAATCCGCAAACGGTACCCGGCGGGGAAGCGGTTAAGAACGACGTGCATATCCTGGAACGCATGCTCAAGGTCCTCAACGAAGCCGACATGGATCGTCGCAGTTATGTTGTGGTCATCGGTGGCGGTGCAGTGCTGGACGCGGTCGGCTTTGCAACGGCGATTGCCCATCGCGGTCTGCGCCTGATTCGCATCCCGACGACGACGCTGGCTCAGGCTGATTCCGGCATCGGCGTAAAAAATGGTGTCAACCTGTTTCAGAAAAAGAACTGGCTTGGTGCTTTCGCCGTTCCCTGGGGCGTGATCAACGACCGCGCATTGTTGGAGACTCTCAGCGACCGCGACTTCCGCTGCGGATTCTCTGAAGCGGTGAAAGTGTCTCTGCTCAAGGATGCGAATTTCTTCAGTCGCATTCTGCGCGATGCAGAATCCATTGCCACTCGAGGTGCAGCCTGCTGGCCGGTGATTGAAGAATCCGCTCATTGGCATCTGCGGCATATTACTGCTGGTGGTGATCCCTTTGAGATGCTTGAAGCCCGACCACTGGACTTCGGGCACTGGTCTGCTCACAAACTGGAGGCGATGAGCAACTTTGAATTGCGGCACGGCGAAGCAGTCGCAATCGGTGTGGCCGTAGATACCGTGTACTCGAGCCTTGTCCATGGACTCCCCACTGACGATGCCGAACGAGTGCTGTTGGTGCTGGAACGGCTTGGACTACTCTGCGATCATTCGACGTTGCGGCGGACGGATGAGTTGTTCAGCGGCCTCGAGGAATTTCGACAACACCTGGGTGGACAACTTACCATTACCATGCTCGACGCGATCGGCCATCCCATCAATGTCCACCACATCAATCGCGATCGAATGGCCGAAGCCATTCAGATCGTTGTCGATCGCGTGCAGGCCAGGTCGCACTAGTGCTGAACAAGCGACGTTTGGAGTGCGGTGGCTCATCACCGCATTCTTTTTCAAGTAATTTGACTCTGAAAACGACGTTTGTTTTGCTCCAGAGTTCACCTGAAATTGAATTGGAATGTTCGCTGTTGTCCCTTGCCGATTGGAAAAAATGCCGAGTTGCAAAGGCAAAGCGGCGACAAGTCGCCGCACTCCAAATGACTGTCGCTTGCATCAGCCGTGGCCCGACTCGCTGCTGGCCGCCGGCAAGAACCTGTCCACCAACCGGGGAAATTCCCACGTTTTCTACCTCGCTGGAAACTCCACGCCCGCCATGCTATCCTGCCGATCCAAGAATTCTGCGGGGGCGCTCTGGAAGTCCGGTCGGTGGCCGGTGCGGGTGCCCTTAACATTTGCTGTCTGGTAGGAAACATGGCTAAGAGTCGTCTGTCAATGCGTCGCGAAGTGGAAGCAGCTGAAGCTGCTGAAGCCGGAACCTCCAAGAAGAAAGCCACCCGAAAAACCGCTGGTGAAAAGGCCGAAGGCACAACCAAAAAACGTGCCAGAAAGGGTGAAACGGACCCAGCTGCTCCGAAAAAGCGCAAAGCCGCCAAGCCTCGCACTAAACGCGCCAAAGAAGCCATGCAGCGGCGGCG
>JAYUVA010000654.1:0-3381 GCA_043754375.1 Candidatus Kuenenia sp.
TCGGAAGGTCGGCACGCGCTGCACGCTGCGTCCCTCGGTTTCTTTCATCCCATTCTGCGAGTATGGATGCAGTTCCGGACGAATCCATCGCGGGACTTCTGGGCGGTGGCGGGAATCATTAAGGCTAAGTGTGTGACCGTTGATACTCCGCGCAGTCATGAGTGAGAGAATTGGCGAGCGGCATGCGTCAGCTTGCCGGTACAAAAACGAGGTATCTGAGGTTCACGCCACTCCGCTCGACAGACTCATTTCTGGTCGCGCAGTTCTCCAGCATCTCCGCCTCCTGCTGGCAGCTCGTCCGACGTACCCAAACCATGATCGATACGGTGAACTCAACGGGAAAACGCTTCCGGCGTCCGTAGTATTCTGCCGAGAATCGAAGAATGTCACTTTCGACCGCGTGCGGTAGATGATCATCGCCGTCTCGCAATCGGACGGAGCACTATTCTGCCTTCGTGTTCTCCAGCATCGCCGTGAGTTTGGCGACGCCATCAGAATTGCCGAAGGCAAACAGGTTGTCGCCGCCTTCGATCACCAGATTTCCAGGGGGTGGAAAGATCTTCTGCCCGGAAGCCTTGCGAACACCGAGCAACATGATCCCGGAATCACGCAGCCCGGTTTCACTCAGTCGTAACCCCACCAATGCCGATTTTTCGGGAACCTGCACGTCGGCAATCTCCCAATCCACGCCTTCCGATTCGGACACCTCCACAAAATTTTCGATGCTCGGCGACAGCATAAATCGAGCCATGCGGATCGCTCCGGATGACAATGGATTCATCACACGTGTCGCACCGGCCTGTGTCATCTTCTGAGAAGCGCGATCATCACTGGCACGTGCCACGATCTGCAACTTCGGACACAGCAGACGCGCCGACAGGACGACGTACAGATTGTCGGCATCTGTGGGGAGCACGGTCGTCAGGCCACGTGCATGTTTGACGCCCGCACGTTCCAGGACGTCGTCCTGAGATGCATCGCCGCATAAATACTTCCAGCGTCTCGCGCGGAATTCATCATCAAACACATCCGGATTGTCATCGATGACAACAAACGGCTGCCGTCTCGATTCCAGATACTCACACAGGGTCTGGCCCATGCGTCCAAAGCCACAGACAACAAAATGGTTCGTCAAATGTCCAATGTCTTTTTCCATACGACGTCGCTCCAGCAATGCCTGCAGATCTGTATTCACCAACAACTGACCGAACTGAACCGCGCCGTAAGTGACTACGCCGATCCCGCAGGTCAGGTATCCCACGATAAAAAGCTTGGTGCCGGTGGTGAGCGGTGCAGGCTCGTGGCAACCGACCGTCGTGAGCAAAATGATGCACTGATAAAAGCAGTCCAGCAGTGACTGCTTTGTGAGCAAATGCAGCCCGATCGTACCGATCAGCAGCAGTGCCGCAATCAGCATCGGAATCTGCATTAATCGTCGCATATCGCATCCCTGATAAGAATCACGCCGAGTTCCTCATTGACGTCGGCATCTTATCGTAGTCTGGCGAATCCTGTGATTCATGAACAGTTCACTTCAGTGGTTTGGAAAAGGGGTCAGGAACCAATAGTGCGGAGCACCCTTTGGGCCATTTGGCCATTCGTTCCTGACCCCTTTTCCAAGCCTTGACAGAGCACTAGAATTCCACAGGACGACAGCCTTCAGGCTGCTGCCGGGCCTCAAACGAAGACCAAATTTCATGAAGAACGAAGTGATTGCATCCCATTTTGAGCTGCTCGCGGATCTGCTGGAAATCCAGGGCGCGAACCCGTTTCGGATTCGAGCCTACCGTAATGGAGCTCGCACGATTTCTTCAACGTCGGAATCACTGGACGAAATGGTCCGTTCCGAAAAGGATCTGACCGAACTGACGGGTATCGGCAAAGACCTCGCTCGGCAAATCCATGAGATCGTAACGACGGGCAAACATGTCGCGCTGGAAGAGCTTCGTAAAGAGATTCCCGGCGGTGTGCTCGACATGCTCCGCATTCAGGGCGTCGGGCCGAAAAAGGTCTCGGTCTTCTTCAATGAACTGGGTCTGAAATCATTGGCGGACCTGAAGGTGGCCTGCGAAACGGGACAGTTGGCAAAGCTGAAAGGTTTTGGCAGGAAGACTGAAGAATCCATCCTGCAGAATATCGATCTTGCGGCAAAGCAGGGTGAGCGAGTCTCGATCGCCGAAGCGCGTGCAGCAGCAGAAGCGATCGTCGAAGACCTGAAACAATTGCCGGAAGTCGAGCAAGTGTCAGTCGCCGGCAGTTGTCGTCGGCGTCGCGAAACCTGCGGCGACCTGGATGTGCTGGCGACGTGCTCCGACCCCGGTCCGCCAATGGATCGATTGGCTGCTCATCCGCTGGTCGAAACAGTGCTGCAACGGGGCGACACGAAACAGCGTGTACGACTCAGGACGGGAATCGAACTGGATCTTCGCGTCGTCCCACAGGCATCTTTCGGCGCGGCCATGCAGTATTTTACCGGGTCGAAAGAGCACAACATCGTTGTTCGCCAACGTGCAAAGGATCTCAACCTCAAGGTCAACGAGTATGGCGTCTTTCGCGGCGAAGAACAGATCGCCGGCCGCACAGAAGAAGGTGTCTATGCAGCCGTCGGACTGCCCTGGATTCCGCCGGAACTGCGGGAGCATCGTCACGAATTTGAATGGGCCGACGCCGGCACAATGCCAAAACTGGTTACGGTCGCCGACATTCGGGGCGACCTCCACATGCACACAACAGCCTCCGATGGAGTTGCGACGATTGAGGAAATGGCGCTGGCAGCGAAGGCTCGCGGGCTGAAGTACATTGCGATCACCGATCACAGCAAACGAGTTTCAATGGCCAACGGACTCGATGCTGCTCGGCTGCGGCAGCACTGGAAAGATATCAGGGACGTCCAAGCCCGCATGTCCGGCATCGACATCCTGTGCGGGATCGAATGCGATATCCTGGAAGACGCAACGCTGGACCTTCCCGATGACGTGCTGGCGGAAGCCGATTGGGTGATCGCCGTGCTGCACTATGGCCTGAAGCAGCCTGGTACACAAATCATGAAGCGTCTGATGGCTGCCGTTTCAAATCCTCATGTCGATATCATCGGTCACTGCACGGGTCGCATGATCGGTCGCCGCGAAGGAGCTGACGTGAATTTCACAGAACTGCTGAAGGCAGCGGCAGACAATCGCGTCATGATGGAAATCAACGCGCATCCCAGTCGCCTGGATCTGGATGACATTCACGCCGCAGCCGCGAAAGATCACGGAATTCCGATCGTGATCAGTACCGACGCACACAGTGTCAACGGCTTTGATGTGCTTGAATACGGCGTCGATCAGGCCCGCCGCGCCGGGCTCACGGCGGACGACGTAGCCAACACAAAATCGCTGA
>JAYUVA010000655.1:0-2787 GCA_043754375.1 Candidatus Kuenenia sp.
CAGCAGGGCTTTCGCATCTGCATTCTGACCTGCGTTGATCGCTGCGATCTTCCCCTGCAACTGCCCCAGCGTTGTTCGCATCAAGGCGGCTCGATCATCCGGCACGGGAACCCCCAGTTCCGGAATGCGGCGGACGTTTTCGGGAATGTTGTCCTGCAATCCGTCGGCTCGTGCCGACATCAGCACGCAGAAGAACGAGCCTGCGAGCAGCGCGGACTTCAGGATTGAGCAGATTTTCCGCAACATCTGACGGCTCCACAAAGCGACAAATCGTAACTGTTGCGGCTGAGTATGAAGACCGTGGTTGTGAAGTCAAATGGTCGGCACCTTGACCAATCGCTGAAATTCTGCGATATGACCTGCAACAGGGCCGCCGCTGCGTGACTCCACCCGGAGTCTGTCCCGATACTCCAAAACTGTGAGCCGCAAGGCGCTAGCCGCGGGTAAATTCGCCCGCAAAAACCGGCGGCTAGCGCCTGGCCGCTCACAAGCACAGTGGGATTCAGACAGACTCCTGACCCATTTCTCAGCCTTCCTGCGGAGTGACTGCCGCATTACAACGTCACGTTACGTTCGCGCGGGTGCAGGCAATCCTGTTCTGCCTTGCGCATTTTGAGCGACAACTTGCTGACGGCATCCATCATCGTACGCACCTGGCCGTGAACCGGTAGCAGGTATTCGTCTTCCACTTTCTGACTGATGGAATCATTCCAGTGCTCGCGCGTGGCTATCCAGGCGGATTCCAGTTGTTTCAGAGCGTCTTCAAGGCGGGCTGCAGGACTGATGAAATCGACTCGTTTCATGGCGTGGGGCTTTCGGTTTGCGGCGGCGGGGATTACTTGCAGGAATCCTGTCGGATGTTATCTGAAACGCAAACACCGTGAACAGATCCGCACAATGCAACTTCTGCGAATTGTAATCGTCGGCTGGATGTTGATCGCTGCGTGCAGCTCAGCAGTCTGGATCGCATCGCACGCTGTCAACCGATCGATCTGGTCAATGTGGATTTCACTGGCGCTCGGATTGTACAAATGTCGGGAGAATCGTTCGTCGGTTATACCTCACGCGGCCCTGAGTGACACGTTTTTGAAAACCTGAAAAGCGACATGTGCGAGGCGCGTTGATATTTGCTGTGAGTTGCGTTGTTTTTCGCGCGTTTCATTCGGTTGTCTCCATTCGGTTGTCTCCCTGCGTCGCATAGAATGGACAACCGAATGGGGATAACCGAATGAACAGAATTGCCGGGAACACCGGGGCGGAACATGATTCAGACGGGGGGTTGAGTGTTTGCGATGAGCATGTTCAGGAAAGCCGCTTTCATCCGATCAACCGCGACAGGCAACGGCCCGGGGAGGGTGGCACCGGATGCCAGTTTGTGCCCACCTCCGCCGAACTGCTCGGCCACGGCGGCAACGTTGTGAGGCACACGACTTCGCAGACTGAATTTGATTTGTCCCGTCTGAAGTTCGACCGCAACAAAGGCCGCTTCGGCACCGCCAACCGTCAGGCAGACATTGACCAGGCCTTCCGTATCGGAAGGGACGGCAGAGGTTTCGGCCATGTCTTTGCTGTCGGCGTAGATCCACGCCAGCCGCCCTTCGCCTTCCATCTGCGTTCGCGCCAGGACACGACCACCCAGACGCACCCGCGCAAGTGATGATTGTTCGTGAACAAGATTGTAGACATAGTGCGGCATTGCGCCGCAGTCCATGAGCCTGGCGGCAATCTTCATCGTCCGCGCGCTGGTGGAAGGGAATCGGAACCAACCCGTATCGGTGGCGATTGCGGCGTACAACCAGTTGGAAACTTCTGCATCAAATGTGACGCCGAACGCTTCACCAATCTCACAAATCAATTCGCCGGTCGCTGCCGATTCGACATCCTTCAGTTCCAGTGCGTTCAGATCATCGGAACTGACGTGATGATCAATGACGACGCGCCTGGCTGCGGACGCCTGAATAAAATCGGCCATGGATCCCAACTGCTGCCATGCGCTGGTATCGACGATGATGATGACGTCGTGCTGAGGAATCGTCGCTTTTGTGATCGTGTCATTCAGTTTATAAATCACGCCCGGCGGATTCATGAATTGGAGATTTGAGGGTGGTGCGGAGGCGTTGACGATGGAAACTGTTTTGCCCATCGCCAGCAAAATCGCCCTCATCCCCAACTCGGAGCCCAGGGCATCCGCATCGGGGCGCACATGACTGGAAATCAGAAACGATTGATTCTCGTCAATCACCGTTTTCAATGCTGTCCAGTCCATTGCCGGCACAAATCACTCCACTGTTCAAATTGAAATGTTCTAAACTCAAAAGCCCGGCCCCGTAGCCCGCTTTTGCCACGTTCAACTCCAGGCCAACCGGTGATGGTCGGAGAATCATGCCGGACTTGCAAGTTCCGCCGCAGTTCTAAAGTTGAACCTCGCAAAATTCCGGTTCAACGACAAATCATGTGCGCGGCCTGGAAATCGATGATTCCCAAATTCGAACCCATTGAGGATCGCTCGACGCATCCTCGTCGCTGAACCGTCAACGGAAAAGTAATTTGAACCACGAATGAACACGAATAGACACGAATAGAGTCGGTCAGAACAGCTGAAGAAAGTAGAAAACGTCGCGGCACGACCGCAGTGTGAGCAGTCGTCGGGCCTTACTACTCGAATCAAACTCTGAATAAATCATTGCGCCTAAGCACCAGCGGAGAAGTTACTTCGTTTAACCGCGTGCCCATCGGGCCGCGCTTCGCTGCCAATCGCGGGGCGTTGCCCACGCGGTTAAACGATAT
>JAYUVA010000656.1:0-3150 GCA_043754375.1 Candidatus Kuenenia sp.
CCGTGCGAATCGCCGGTGCCTGGATTGCTCAGGAAATGGGGTTAACGCTTGGTGGACTTTCTTCGCCGATGGATCAACAGCCCAGCAATGTCATTTCCATGATGCTGGAAGCGTTCAGCATCATCATGTTCTTCACGTTGGATCTGCATCATCTCATGCTCTATTCCCTGGGACAGTCGTTTGCCATCCGTCCGGCGGCAGGCACATGGTCCATGCCGTCGTGGGAAACCGTGGTCTGGAGCGTGACGCATGCCGTGGACGATGGCTTTCTGATTGTCGCCCCGATCGCAATCCTCCTCTTCGTCGTATCCCTCACGATCCTGATCACCATGCGCACGGCGCCACAATTCAACTTCATGTCTTATGGAATGACGTTGCGACTCGCTGCGGGTCTGTGCGGGTTAGTGATGTTCCTCCCGGAAATCTGCGGAGCGATCCAGCAGGTGCTGTATCGCGTAGGTCAGGGAGTCACAAGCTGAAATGGCAGACGCGGAACACAATGGTACCGAAGCACCAACACCACGGAGACGTGAGCAGGCGCGGGAAGATGGTCAGGTCGTACTCAGTACAGATCTGACGGCCTCCGTCGGATTGCTGACCGGCTGCGCGATTCTGCTGTGGACCGGCAGCACGCTTGGCGCACGCCTGATGAACGGATTTCGTGAGTGGATGACGGATGTTCCCGGCACAGAGTGGAATGCATGGAACGTATCGCTCGGTGCCCGGTGGATGTCGGCAGAATTGCTGGGAACCTGTGGATTATTTGTACTGGCGATTGTTTCGATCGGCCTTGCATTCGGATTCGCTCAGGTCGGCTTTGTGATCTCGTTCAAATCACTGGAACTCAAATGGGATCGGCTGATTCCCGAGAATCCATTCTCAAAACTGATCTCGATGGATTCCGGTATCAAGGGAGTTTTGAACGCGCTGAAGGTCACGCTGCTCCTGGGCATTTCGATGCTGATGCTGTGGCTGCGACGCGGTGAACTGTCAATTCGTAATTTTGGTTCAATCGATGCAGCCGCTGCATACGGCTGGCGACTTGGTCTGATGATCTGCCTGGCAATGGCTGGGGTTGCCGTCGGGCTGGCACTCACGGACTATCTGATCAAGTGGTTCCGTCAGGAGCAGAAGCTCAAAATGACGCGGGAAGAAATCAAACAGGAACAAAAAGATGATAACGGTGATCCGTACGTCAAAGCGGCTGTTCGCAGGAAACAGAGAGAAGCGCGGAAGCAGCAGTCGGTGAAGGATGTGCCTAAGGCCGATTTGATTTTGACAAACCCGACGCACCTTGCGATTGCAATTCAGTATCAACCCGGAAAAATGCGGGCTCCAAAGATCGTCGCGAAAGGCGCGGGGGTCTTTGCTCAGAATATCATCCGGATTGCGAAGGAAAACAGGATTCCCGTCATGGAACGCAAACCACTCGCACGGGCGCTGTACAGGATCGTCGATGTCGGTCAGGAAATTCCGTTTGAATTCTTCCGTGCGATCGCCGAAATCCTGGCGCAGATTTACAAGGCAAAAAACGGGACAGGCACTCGTGTTTAGATTCTGGATTTTTGATTTTGGATTTGGGGGGCACTATGGACATCGCAACAATTCTCGGTCTGCTGACAGGGCTGATCATGGTCGGTTCGGCGATGTGGTATGGTGGTGATGCATTACCATTTCTCCACGGGCCGTCCATGCTGATCACGTTCGGCGGGACACTGGCTGCTGTGCTCATCCATTTTCCGGCACACCGGGTGCGCAACGGGTTCGCCGTGGCACGCAATTGTTTCGTGTCATCGCTTCCGGAACCGACGGAAGTGCTGGAACAGTTTCGACATTTCGCACTGATCGTGCGGCGCGGCGGATTGTTAGCGCTGGAACCAATCGCTGAACAGCAATCCGATCCGTTTCTGAAAACCGGACTGGAACTCACCGCCAGCGGATGCGATCCTGAAACTCTCACGGCCGCGCTCCAGCGTGAAAAGCACACGATTGCCGCGCGACATGCATCTGGTCGGCAGCTTTTTGAGGTGATGGCCTCGGCCGCTCCCGCATGGGGCATGATCGGGACACTCATCGGACTCACGCAGATGCTGAGTCATCTCGACGATCCGAAACAAATCGGCTCAGGGCTGGCCATCGCGCTGCTGACCACCCTCTACGGCGCATTGTTTGCTCATCTGTTCTGCATTCCGCTGGCCGGAAAACTGGAATCCCGGCACACCGAAGAAGCGACGATTCGCGATATCATGCTGGAAGGGTTTCTCGCACTTCAGGAAGAACATTCTCCCGGCTTGATTGAAGAACGACTTCGTGCGTGGATTCCACCGCAGCAGCGATCGGAGATTCCGCCTGAACGTGCAAAGGCGGCGTAACATCCCAATGAAAGCGAACAGCACAACTCAATGCGGACAATCGCTCTACGCCGCCGCATGGCAGCATACGGGTCCGGGGATTCTTGTGGCCATGATGTTTGTCGTGATTGCGTCGGCGGCAATGTTTCGCGAGCGAACAGCCGTGGCAGGCATTGCAGACGTAAATGCTCGAGGTGGTCTGGACTTCGACCACGGGTCAGGCAACCTGAGTCCGGGTCAGCACCTTGCAGTCAGTCACTCCGTGCAGTTAAAACTTCCGCTTGAACACCTGCGCGATTCCAGCGGCCGCATGACGCCGAACGGCGAATCGTTGTTTCGGCTGCTGGCAAGACGCATGAAATCTCTTTCGCTCACGATCATGCTCACGGCTCATTCTATCGACGACGCAGAATTCGCCACCACGATTGCGGTACTCATGATGCGCGAAGTTCCATTGGAATCGACGCAGCTCAGAATCAGTTCCGATGCGATTCCGATGGCTGGAAGAACGCCGGCTGATTCGATGTTGACCGTAACGATCACGCGTCATGAAACGATCGATGGAGATACCAGATGAAGTCGATCGGATCTGGCATCCGTCAACCAACGACGCTGACCATGCTGAGTGGTTTGGCGATAATCGGCGCTGCGACTCTGGCACTTGGCTCAATGGTACAGGATCAGTCAGGGCAGTCAGCAGCGATGGTTTCAAAGTCGTTTCGCGCAGAAATGCGCGCCAGCGAAGTTGAATGCGAATTGATTCCGATCGTATGCAATGCGGCACAGGATTCCGCCACGA
>JAYUVA010000657.1:0-4600 GCA_043754375.1 Candidatus Kuenenia sp.
GGCACTGCGGCTGCCAGCGAAGTCCCAAGGAACTTGCGTCGCGTACTACCGTGTTGACTTGTCATGGTTTCACCAGATTTCCTGACACAAAGTGACTAATTCGAGGCTCCGAAAGTTCGTTCTAACCGGACAGCGTCGGAGAATCAAGCCGGTGATGGCCAGCTTGTGCGTTGTCAATCCAACGAATTGGGGTTGAACCTGTAGGCCGGACCAAGCGAAGCGCCGTTCCGGCAAGTCGGCTAAGTGCCGGAACTACGCTCCGCTTGGTCCGGCCTACCCAAAAATCAAGCCTTGACAAAGCACTCGCTTTGAAGGCCCGACTTCGCTGCATCAACGCCAGCCGGAAGTAAGAAAGGCTCCGCAGCACAGACTGCGGAGCCTTTCAGATTCTCAGGCACGTTCAAGCCGCAACGACCTCAATTACCGCGCAGCGGCCTGAGCCTCAAGTTCCTTTTTGCGGCGTTCCAGAATTTCGTCCCGCAAGCCGCGCGGAACCTGACGGTATGCGAGGAATTCCATCGTGAACGTCCCCTTGCCCTGAGTCATTGACCGCAGTTCGTTCGCATAGTCGAACATACTGGACAGCGGTGCTTCGGCATTAATTACGCAGACTCCGCCGTTGACTTCCGAACCCGTAACCATACCTCGCTTACTGGAAATGTGCCCGGTGATCTGGCCCTGGTATTCGTCAGGGCATTCGATTTCCAGTTTCATGATCGGTTCCTGCAGCGCCATGTCGGCCTTCTTCAGGGATTCACGCATACAGCCGATCCCGGCGATCTTAAACGCCATTTCGGACGAGTCAACGTCGTGATAGCCGCCGTCCTGCAGTCGCATCCGGACACCCACGACTTCGTATTCGCCCAGTGGTCCTTTGACCAGACTGAGTTGGAAACCGGCGTCAACCGGAGCGATGAATTCACGTGGAATTCGTCCGCCACTGACCTCATCCACAAACTCATAGGCCGTCTCAAAGTTATCCGGCAACGGTTCCAGGACACCGACGATGTGAGCGTACTGACCGGAACCGCCCGACTGTTTCTTGTGCTTGTAATTGAACTCGACAGACTTTGTCGGGCATTCGCGATAAGCCACCCGAGGCTCGCCGACGATACACTCACACTTGTACTCGCGTTTGATGCGTTCGACGTAGATCTCAAGGTGCAACTGACCCATACCGGCGATCAGAGTCTGCCCGGTTTCTTCATCAGTCAGAACTCGGAATGTCGGGTCTTCGCGGCGGAATCGTTCCAGTGCCTTGCTGAGCTTATCTGCGTCGTCCCGCTTCTTTGGTTCAATGGACAATCGGATGACGGCCTGAGCCACGAAGATATTCTCGAGCGACAGGTGCAGGCCATCTGCGGTGAAGGTATCCCCTGAGGCACAATCGACACCGACGATCGAGATGATGTCACCCGCTTCGGCAGAATCGATATCTTCACGATCATTCGCATGCATTCGCACAAGGCGACCGAAGCGAACGGTGCGGCCTGTTCGGGCGTTAATGTACGACTGACCTTTGATGATTTTTCCCTGATAAATGCGGGTGTAGGTCAGCTGACCGAAACTCTCGACGACAGTCTTGAAAGCCATGGCCACCATGGGAGCATCGTTGGAATCGCTCAACAGCACTCTGGGATGCTTACCATCTTCTCCGACGGGTTTGCTATAGTCGTTCGCGTACTTATCGCGGTCCGGAGGACACGGCAGAAAACGCACGACGGCGTCCAGCGCTTCCTGCACGCCCTTGTCCTTGTAGGCGGTCCCCATCAACACCGGGACAATCTGCTGAGCCAGCGTTGCCCTTCGGATGACCGCGCGGATCTGATCGACGCTGACTTCTGATTCTTCGAGCAGGGCAGCCATCAGATCGTCGTCGTGTAAAGACAACTCTTCCAGCATGTCGCGGCGGGCTTTTTCAGCAGCATCCTTGTACTGCTCGGGAATTGGTCTCCGTATTACGTCGCCACCCTTTTCACCTTCGAAGTAGACGGCTTCCATTTTGATCAGATCGACTACGCCTTCGAATGCGGATTCCAAGCCCATCGGGATCTGCAGCGGCACGGCATTACATCGCAGTTTGTCTTTCATCGCCGCCATCACTTTTACAGGATTTGCGCCGATGCGGTCCATCTTATTGATGAAGGCCAGACGCGGCACACCATAGCGACGCATCTGACGATCCACGGTCAAGGACTGGCTTTGCACGCCGCCGACTGCACACAGCACCAGAATCGCACCGTCCAGAACGCGCAGACTGCGTTCCACTTCGACGGTGAAGTCCACGTGCCCCGGGGTATCGATGATATTAATCGGATGTTCGGTGCCGGTTTCTTCGTCTTTCCACTGCACGCGTGTGGCCGCAGACGTGATCGTGATCCCACGCTCGCGTTCGAGATCCATATGGTCCATCGTCGCGCCGCCGTCGCCACCCTTCACTTCACGAATCTTGTGAATGCGTCCGGAGTAGTACAGAATCCGCTCGGTCAACGTGGTTTTCCCCGAGTCGATGTGGGCCGAAATGCCAATGTTGCGAAGCAGGGAAATGTCAGCCATTGCAGAATGATCCTCAACGTGAAAAACGGGTACAGAAACAGAAACAGATACAGGAACCGGGGAGGTACCGCCAGGACTCTTTCATTCACGAAAACTGCATCAGTTCAACTGACCGTCAAAAAATGACCCGGTCAAACTGACGAAGTTCGCCTTCCGGATGCTCAGTGCTGGTATCCCGCACGAAATACGCACAGGGACTTAACTTGTCCTCTTGAAAAGTGGTCGCAATGACTCACGTTTCAACAGGATTGCAGGACCAAAGTCGACTGCAGTCAAGTCAACCATCTCGCACTGCCGCTGGCTGTTTCCAACCATGCCGCAGGTTACGAACTGAGCGGATAACGACAGCAAAACTGGCAAAACCAACCATCATCAGCGCGCACACTTACACATCTTCTCGGCTTTCGAGATTGCGGATGGTATCGACGCAAATTCGCTTTCGAAAGAGGAACAGCCGCGAATTCACGGAACTGGGGCTCGTTTTCGGGGACGGGAAAGCAGTGCCGAGCGGGATTTCTCCGGCCGACCGGGGTGTTGATTGAATCGTTGTTCAGGCTGGCATTCCCGATACTAACCCGAAGCGTCAGCGAGGATTGGAGAATCCCGGCCCTCGCTGACGCTTCGGGTTCCTGACCAACCGACGGCAAACGGATGCGTTCGAGCATTTCTACAGCAAAGGAAAGCGGGCGAGTCATCGTTGCGGGTGTCGATGACTCGCCCGTGGGGAACGCGGGCTGTTGTCACAGTGCGATTGATGTCAGGAGGAAACATCGTTCGCCAGAATGCTTCGGACAAGTGGCTTGACCCTCTGCATTCTCTGCACATGAAGTCAGAACAACTTCTCTTGCCCCGGGAATCCGGCCCACTGCGGCGTGCTGCCGGAATTCCCACTTCGCTCCCTCGGAAGGAGGACACCATTGAGTTCCACGGATGTGCCTTGTAAGCCGTCTGCAACCAACGCCGTGTTCGAAAATCTCGCAGAACCTGTCCGCTCCAACTGGCGACCTGGCTCGATATTTCTCAATATGTCATCTTCGCCCGTTGGACCGAAGCGACTTGTGTCGTCAGGCAATTCGGCAGACGAATCTCCAACCGGCACGTCTGGCGTGACCCTTTGGACTTCGGCCGTTGATTCCTGATCCGAAAATTTGCGCACCGTCGCGTCGTGCGCACGTGGCACCGGTGCGGCAAACGAGGCATCCCGACCAGTTGGCGCAGGTTGCAATTGAGACTCAGTATTTGCAGCAGCGACGGCTCGCCCCTCGACATTTGCTTCAGGCCTGATACTTCTCTCCGGCACCGCGACAGACTCTGTACGCCGCGGTTCAGGACTTTGAAGTCGCACGGTCGCGTTGTCCGGCAGGTGCTGTGGTGGCGATAACGGAGACCTCAAAGTCGGGTCCGCAATAATCTCCGGCCGCGAGGTCGCCTGAGACACGGACTCCGGTGAATTTTCACTCGCCGCCAGCATCTGATCGCGTGGCAATGTCAGTTTCGGCATGCCAGCCAGCACCCAGCCCTGCCAATTGCGTTCCAGCGACTCGATGCCTTCGTGATCGAAGTTAGCGCGAATCGCCTCTTCCCAGTTTGTCCGTTCGCCGTCAGAAATAAACTTCAGATACGCCTGACGTCCCTTTTGCTGCACCAGAAAATCTGCCAGAGCATATCCCTGTGCGTACAACGTCAGCATGGGACGCTGGCCACGGGGATATTCTTTCATCGCGAGCAGATCACGCAACGAGATCAATTCCTGCCTGTTGCGAATGACCTCGTTCAGCAGCGACAACTGCTTCAACTGTTCTGAGCGGTGCTCAAACAGCGTTGCAGCACCTTCATCCGCCCACCGAGGCAGCGGGCGACGAAAATGACAGGCGAAAACCGTGTGATTGATTTCGTGCGGCAGAACGGAATCAAGAATACGTTCGAGCGATCCCTGAACTTCCATTCGCCAATTCAACACTTCGCCCCGCACGAACTGAAACGTGGTTTGACCACCAGCTCCCAGCGCACCTTCGTTGACGGTGATCCTGCAGGGACGGCTCCA
>JAYUVA010000658.1:0-3588 GCA_043754375.1 Candidatus Kuenenia sp.
TGTTACTGAAGGTGCCAAGGGCCACGAGTGTGGCCACGAAGCATCCGTGCAAAGTACGTGGAAGTGTCATAGTTTTTATTCCTTACGAGCATTGGCTCGTCCAGTACGTGTGGAGGATTCCGTTACTGATTGTTGTTGACCGTCGGCGAAAGCAACGTGCTCCCGCCGTCCTCTGACTCGTCGAGTGTCAGCTCTTGCGAGTTCCCACCACGACCAGCAGGATTCCACCGACAATGGCCAAACCACTGATAACATTTGGTACAGGCCATGTTCGACTCGATTCGGCTGTCGCAGTGATTGGCCCTACATCAACGACAACGTCACGACTCGTATACGGTATGCCCCGATACGACAGTGCGACTGCACCTGCTCCGATCAAAATCAATCCAATCACGGCTAAAACTTTGTTACGCATCAGATCATCTCTTTCGTCCGACAGGACTTTGTAAACTGAATTGACACTGGCGTCCGGGCAATGGCCGCTTTGAAGGTTGGCGGCAATCTTCACCGGCAGCCGAAACGGAGGATGACGACTCTACTTGCTGAAATTCAAGCCCTGGTCATCGTCAGCGGCACCCAGCATTTTGAAATTGAACTTCGATGCGTCCCCGGGGGTGATCTCAGCAATCAGTGATCCACCGTCTTTTCGTTCCAATACCAGAACGTTTCCTTCGATCGAGTAAGTACCGCCGAACTCCTGAGCGGCTTGCCCTTTCTGAGCGAAACTCCAGGTGAATTCAGCACCATTGGTAAGATTGAGGCTGAACGCAGATCCGTCTTCGCGTGTCGCATGCCATGCACCAACAAGTGACTTTGGATCAATGGCCGGGATTTCAGGCTGCAGTTGTTCCGACGAATCAGGTGCAGGAGCAGTTGCCGTTTCTTCGACTGTCGGCGTGGCGACCATTTTCAGCATGTCGGCGGCGACTAGATCGTTGGGCATCAATGTGACGACTTGCTGCAGGTGACGAGCCGCCGCGTCCGGATGTCCACAACTCAGATAGTGATAGGCGAGCAGGAAATGTGCGGCAGCATCCTGCGGATTCGACTTTGTAAACGCTTCAAGATCGCGTAGTTGTGTTGTGTAGACTTCGGCGTTGGAATACATTCCGCTCAGCGTAGTCCAGTCCCATCCGGGACCGACCGCCAGAACCGAATGAATGGTCGCGGCCGATTGCTGAAAGTCCTGTTTTGCGAACAGCACAAGCGATCGGAATTCATGCAGAACGGCATCGTCGGGAAACTGCGTGATGCCTTTGTTTGTGATGTCGAGTGCCGCGTCATAATCATTTTGCTGGAAGGCAGCGACTGCGCTGTTGAGGACCTGGTCTGAGGAGTTGACCGGGCTTCCTGAATCTACGGCATTGTCGATCACTGTGACCAGTGAGTTGTACGATACGGTAATTGGCTGCGAATAGTTGTATCCGTTCCACCCGCCGTTACGGTAATAGGGATTGGAGTATCCAAGATACCCACTGTTGTAAATCAGTGAACCAAGGCCCCAGCCACCCAGCCCCCAGCCCAATGGACGATACCCGAAGCCACCGTATCTTTGGTACCGGCCACCATAACCGTAGCGGTTTCCCGAACCATAGCCATTGCCAAGGCCCCACCCGTATCCCAGATTCGAAAGGAGCCTGTTACCGAGGCTCGATCCAGGTCCGTAGCCTATTTGCGAACCGATTCCGTAACCTCGATTCCCATTCCAGTAGCCATGATAGCCTGCATGTCGGTAATGCGAGGGTCGGTAGTTGTTGCTGCCGATGTTGAACCGTCGGTTGTTGAAATTGAGCGAATTGCCGTTGTATTGGCGATTCCCAATTCCAGACTGGCGATTTGCAAGAGGAACCGGAGCAATTCCGATGTGAGCATCGTGCCGTCCATTGATGCCGTTATTCCCCGGACCAGGCCGGTTCCCGGGCAGTCCTCCTGCAACACCTGTTCTGTTGCCGATGTTATGATTGCCCTGGCCTGGCAAATGAGTGATTCCCGATCGAATACTTCCCGGATTTGGATGCGAAAGGGAAGGCACATGATTCGTCGGTGGCCGTTGGGCGATATGACTCCCACCGCTGGCTCCAATGTTGCGAAGACCGCCACCGTTGCCTCCGGTATGCCCCGGTCCGCCAATGGGCGGTGCATGCATTCCTCCTCCGCCACGAATTCCGCCGCCACCAGCATGCCCGCCGCCACCAGCATGCCCGCCACCACCAGCATGCCCGCCGCCACCTCGCTGTGCCGGACTGCTTGCATTCGCAGCATTCTGACTCGGTTCGCTAACGAGACTGAGCGACATTGCCAGTCCAAAAATAAGTGCCAGTTTTCGTGAAATCTGTTTCATATGAATACCCTGCCAAAGTTGAACGAATCTCCACAGCATTCCGGTGTGCTGATTCGCGATGTGTTCCCGACCACTACTGACTGTCGTCCGCGACTGCCTGAACCGGAACCGGCGATGAGCGAACAATCGTCAAAATTTCACTGTCAGGCTGTTGTGCGCCGCCAATCTCGTGATCGACCGACTGCCAGGTCATGGTGTGATCATTGATAAACGTGTAAATACTTGTGCTGGACGCAGTCTGCCCGTCAGCCATCACTCCAGACGTTTTAAGAATCCAGGTCTCGACCTCGTCGTCGATACGTCGAGACCAGAATCCTTCACCGAACGAACCTTCTGAATCGAAGATCCACGTACGAAGCTTTCCTGTGAGCGGATCCCATCCAATGCGTTGCGTCCCTGTCATTGCATCCTGTCCAGCGACATGAATGGTGAACGAACGAACGAGAAAATTTCCGTTGTCGGTTGACTCACATCCGAAGTGGACGACCGCGTCGTCGCCCTCATCGACCCAGTCCCCTATCAACCAGTTCAGTTGCTGAACATGGGCCTGGTGCTCTCGGCGATCCTGCGGGGCATGGTTTCGCACACTGGCAGCAAGCCACTTGCCATTTGTTTTGACATGCAGAGTCGTGTACCGACTATCGACGGCGATGGATGCTTCGGCACATATCATGTGCGTGTTGCCATCTTCAACTGCCACACCTGGGCCAATGAACCGAATCGTTTCGGTATTCATCTCCAGCCTGCAATTCGGGTGTTCTGCAAAAAACTTGACTAACGATGCTTCAATGTCTTCGCGACCATCGATCACGTTGCCAGCTTCGTCAACATATTCCGCTTCGGTCGTGAACAGAGCACAAACTTCCTTGGCATCGCCAGCCTCATACGCTTTTGCAAACAGAACTGCAGATTCCCGGATCGCATCCTCGTCTTCCGAATGCTTGCTGTCTTCTGGTCGACCAGTCGGGACCTCGAAAAGTTCTGTGTTTGACTTTGCATCAGGCTTCGGGTCCGACTGCTTGTCGTCGGTCGCAGCGAAGCAGGTCATCCCTGCCAGTAGAGCAACCCCTGAGAAAAGCACATTCGTACGCATCGCATTTCACTTTCTGTGACCACACAAGGTGGTCAACTTAAAAAACAACACTCAGATCATTTGCAGGACAACGTTTTCGCAGAATCTGCCGCGACAAATCAGGGAATGAGTCTTTCCTGTCGCCACATGGTTGAGACGAATCAAGAGCTGCAGC
>JAYUVA010000659.1:0-4754 GCA_043754375.1 Candidatus Kuenenia sp.
CTGACTTATTATTCGGGATGTCAACACCCAGAATACGAGGCATTTAAGAACTCCGAAACAAACAGCCGCTAACCAACTACTCACTCAGCCCTGACGCTGCTTGTGCCGTGGGTTTGACGAACAAATCACAAAAATACGCCCGCGACGACGCACGAGTTTACAATGATCACAGATCCGTTTGACGCTTGACCGAACTTTCATCGTAACACCTTTGGGTCGATTCTGATACCCACTGAGCAGAACTTTTACTTATCGGAATCAAGCAGACCCGGATAATTCCGCATCACCAGATGAGAATCAATCTTTTGAACAAGATCCAATGCCACTGAAACAATAATCAACAGACCTGTGCCACCAAAGAAACTGGCCGTCACAAAGTCACCGGTAATCGTATTTGAAATAATCGTTGGAATCACCGCCACGACCGCCAAAAACGCCGCCCCGACATAAGTGATTCGCAGCATTACCTGCTCCAGATGGGCCGCAGTCCTGCCCCCCGGTCGATATCCAGGAATGAAACTTCCGTTGTCCTTGAGGTTCTCCGCCATATCCTTCGGATTGAAGGTGATTGCCGTCCAGAAGTAGCAAAAAAAGTAGATCAGAATAATATAACCAAGGCTGTATACAAATCCCTGCCCCGGCGAAAAACACTGACCAATATAGGCCAACCCCTCTGCCCACGACGAGCGACCCACAGCATCCTGGCCCATGAAAGCACGACCGAGCTGGCTGAACACAAAGAACGGGATCATCAATAAGCTTGACGAGAAAATAATCGGCATCACGCCCGACTGATTCACGCGCAGAGGCAGCCATTGACGATTTCCACCCATCACCCGACGTCCACGCACATGCTTCGCACTCTGAATGGGGATTCTTCTCTGCCCTTGAGTGATAAACACGACGACCGCAATCACAGTCACAAACACGATTGCCATCACCAGCAGTTTCTCAATCCCGAATTCCGTACCGATCTGAACACCGCTGCCAGCGATTCCCTTGACCCACTTCCCAACAATGTCGGGCATCCTCGCGAGAATCCCAGCCATAATCAGAAGACTGATTCCGTTTCCAATTCCATAGGCATCAATCTGCTCCCCGATCCACATCAGGAACACCGTTCCCGCAGTCATCACCAGGGTACCAAACAGCAGCCAGTGGAATCCGTCATACTCCGGTAGAATCACCGCCTGCCCTGAACCCCCGGATGACATCGTCCGCAAGAGGAAAAAACTTTGCAACAGGCACACGACAACAGTCGCATATCGCGTATATTCATTCAATCGTCGCCGTCCTGATTCACCTTCCTTCTGGAGCTGCTCCAGAGGCGGATAAACCGTCGCTAACAATTGAAACACAATCGACGCCGTAATGTACGGCATAATTCCGAGCCCGAACACAGATCCATTCTGCAGATCAGAAGCAGAAAACACAGACACGACCTGCAAAAGTCCGCCAAGACCACCTTTACCGCTCGCTGCATTATTCACGGCCTGTCCAACAGTCTCGTGATCAATGAATGGCAGCGTGATGTGGAACCCGAGCCGATAAACTGCAAGCAGCACAACGGTCAGAATAATTTTTCGGCGCAATTCCGGTACGCGAAAAACAGTTAGAAGTTTAGCAAGCAACCTGCATCTCCTCCTCGCGTTGAATCCATCGCAGGCACATCCTAAACAGCCCCGGTCGGAATGCGTTCAAACGAACCGCCAGCCGCTGAAATCTTCTGTTCAGCAGACGACGAAAAACGGTGTGCGCTGATTCGAAAAGTCTTTGACAATTCACCATCACCAAGGACTTTGATTTCATCAAACTTAGTACGAATCAGACCTTTCTCCAGCAGCATAGCCGGAGTGATCTCAGCACCTGTTTCAAATGAATCGTTCAGTTCTCCGACATTGACCACGGCAACATCCGACGCGAAGACTTTGTTATTGAAACCACGCTTCGCCACACGTCGAAAAAGGGGCTTCTGACCACCGTGAAAACCGCGGCGACGAGACGAACCTGAACGACTGAAGAAACCCTTATGCCCGCGACCGGAGGTCTTTCCGTGACCGGAACCCGAACCACGACCAATTCGCTTTCGCGTCTTTTGACGCTGAATACCGACATGCACATCATTCAAAATCACAGCGACACCCCTCGCAATCGTTCGATCTGTTCTCGTGTTCGCAGCTTCTTCAGCGCGTCCAGTGTGGCCTTCACGAGGTTCAATGGATTTGTTGAGCCGTAGGCTTTTGTCAGAATGTCCGTAATTCCTGCAGCTTCCACCACCGATCGCACGCAGTGGCCGGCAATGACTCCTGTACCGGGCTTGGCAGGGAGCAACAGAACCTTTGAGGCTCGATATTCGCCCAGCACCTGATGAGGAATTGTGGTCCCCACAATCGGTACCGACATCTGTGTGCGATTCGACTGCTTCGTGGCTTTTTCAACCGCCAGCGGTACTTCTATCGCTTTCCCGTATCCGTAACCCACGCGCCCGTTGCTGTCTCCTGTCACCACGAGCGCTGCAAAGCTAAAGCGTCGCCCGCCTTTCACTACGCAGGCGCAACGGCGAATCTGGATCACCCGCTCGCCGGAATCACTTCTGTTGTCTGCACTGGACACCGATCACCTCAGGCACAAAAAACGAATTAAAAATCCAGACCCGCTTCACGAGCCGCATCGGCCAACGCCGCAATGCGGCCATGATAGCGAAATGAACCACGGTCAAACACCACCTGAGAAATTCCCAGTTTTTCAGCACGCTCGGCAATCAGCTTGCCGACCTTACCCGCAGCTTCACTATCACTGCCAACACCACCCGGTCCGGCGATTTCACTTTCCACAGTACTGGCCGCCACCAGAGTCTTACCTGCGGCGTCATCAATGATCTGCGCGTACATGTGCCGGTTGCTCCGGAACACGGACAGACGCGGACGCCCGTGCGCATCCCGCACCACTCGATTACGAACGCGATACTCACGTCGCTGATGTTGTTTTGCCAGTCGAGAACGTACACCCATTGCTGAACCCAATATCAACAAGCAGACAAAAAATCACTATTTAGAACCAAACGCCTTGCCAGACTTACGTCGAACAAATTCATCCTGATAACGGATGCCTTTGCCTTTGTACGGTTCCGGAGGTCGCACGGCACGAATATTGGCCGCGAACTGACCACACGCCTGTCGGTCAGAACTTTTGACGATCACATGCGTCGCATCCGGCAATTCGCATTTCACGCCAGTCGGTACTTCCAGCACGATCTTGTTTGCAAATCCAACCTGCAGCGTCAACTTCGTGCCCGCCAGATTCGCATTATAACCCACGCCAATGATCTCAAGTTTCTTTTCGAATGGCTTCACCACGCCCGTCACCATGTTCTGAATCAGACTGCGCGTCAATCCATGCAACGCACGGCTGCTGCGTTTGTCGTCGGGGCGACTCACGATCACATCGCTTCCCTGCACCGCAACCAGCATTGTCGGGTGGAATACGACACTCAATTCGCCAGCAGGTCCCTTTGCGGAAATCCGCGTACTGGAAACCTCCACCTTCACTCCGGAAGGTATTGCAACGGGTTTTTTACCAATTCGAGACATGCTCAGTACCCATCCAAACTCAACAGACAATCAAACACGCCGTTGCACCACTGTGACGCTACCAGACCTGACAGACCAATTCGCCGCCAACGCCCTGCTTGTGGGCTTCACGATTACTCAATACACCCTTTGATGTCGATAACACCGAAATTCCGGTACCCTGACGAACAGGCTTCATTTCTCCGACGCCGACGTAAACTCGACACCCCGGTTTAGATATTCGTTCGATGTGCTGGATCACATGCTCGCCGTTCGGACCATACTTCAGATTGACGCGCAGCATCTGGCAAACATCGCCTTCGACCACTTCATGGTCCCAGACGAAACCTTCGCGTGACAACGCTTCGACGATATGTATCTTGATCTTTGACAGCGGTACATCCACAAACGGACGTTCCACGCGCACACCATTTCGGATACGGGTCAGCAGATCGGCTATCGGGTCAGTCATCATATCAACACCATTCCTCTGTTTTACCAGCTGGCCTTTTTTACGCCAGGGATCAAGCCGTCCAACGCCAGGTCACGAAAACAAATACGGCAAACTTTAAATTTCCGGTACACTGCTCGAGGGCGCCCGCACAGGCCACAACGATGTTCAATCCGGCTGCTGAACTTCGGCGTCCGATTCGCTTTTTCAATTTTCGCTTTGCTGGCCATTGACTTTTCCCGGATCCAAAATCTCAATAACGATGTGTTAGTCTTCAGTCTTGAACGGCATTCCGAACGCACGCAGCAGCGCTCTGCCTTCGTCGTCGGTCGCCGCCGTCGTCACAAAAGTGATATTCATTCCCTGAGTGTTTGTCACTGTTTCAGGATCAATTTCGGGGAACACCATTTGTTCATTCAAACCGTAGTTGTAATTTCCCCGACCGTCAAAACCCTTTGGGCTGACACCGCGAAAGTCACGCACTCGAGGAAGCACCAGCGTAATCAGTCGATCCAGAAAATCATACATTCGCTGCCCACGCAGCGTCACACGACATCCGATCGGCTGACCCTCACGCAGGCGAAAACCCGCGACAGACTTCTTCGCTTTGCAGATCTGAGCCTTCTGACCCGCCAACTGCGTCAACTGATCAGCCGCCTGGTCGAGACGCTTGCGGTCGTTGACCGCTTCACCCACGCCCATGCTGACAACGATCTTTTGCAGCTTCGGAATCG
>JAYUVA010000660.1:0-6716 GCA_043754375.1 Candidatus Kuenenia sp.
GGGAAACCGCATACAGGTGTGCCCGGTGACGGCGGCGTTGTCATGCAGGATCGGAGCAAAACGACTGCTGCCGACGGCACGCCGAAGTTTGTCACTCAGCCCGCTGTTATTCCTCGCCCGAATTCTCAGATCTCCCTGAATGGAAGGCGTGTCGTCTGTGGCATACGTCAGTGCGCCGTCAGAAAAATCGATGTCAAAAATCACCGCATTTGCGATCGCCAGAGCGAGATCCCCGGACGCTCGACGCATGTTGTAGCTGGTGTCTGTTTCGCCGTCGTACTGCTGCAACTGCGTTCCGATACCGGATCCCAGCATGGTCCAGCCCAGCTGACGGACAGCCTGAGGAATGCGATCCAGATAGACGCAGAATCCCAGGTCATTCGATTCCCTGAGACCGGCAGAAATGTCGGCTGCGGATGGCAGCGTCATGTTGAACAGTTTTTCCGATTCACCCTCATATAAAAAGTTGTCGTGCACTCTGTGGAAACTTCTGTGCGTCGTCGTGTTGATGACGACTTTCCTGCCATCTTTCTGTTCGATGCTTGTCTTCAGTTCAAAACTTGCACGAGTCACTCCGTCGGCTGTGACCGTCTCTTCGAACTCAACGATTCCCGCTTGATCTGCGTCCTCTGTAAACGGACTCGTAAATTGTGATGTCCTTTCAACAATGAAGCAGTCATTGTCTTTTTCGATGAGGACGCCGCTCTCGATTCCTCCGTTGTGCTCGAGGTCAGCCTTAAACAGCCGCCTGGCGGCAGCCGTATCGATGATCTTGCAGAATGTAAGGGACTCGACGCTCGGAATCGGCCCGGAGACCAGATATACCAGATATCCGTCCATAGGGTCCTGTACAGCAGGGGCTGTTTCTTCATCAACGTGCAGATCCTGCGCAGCGTCGCGACGAAATGACTCAGCGAAGTTCATGCTCTCGCTGAGGTTGATGGCGTACTCAGTGATCCGTTTTTCGCTCATGTTCCTTGCGTAAAAAATGGCGATCGGTTTCTCAGACAACTGACCTTCAACCTGAGCACTGACGGTGTCCGGCTGAAGCAAAACGAATCCCGTGACGAACATGGTACAGGACAGCATACGACGGCCGAGATTCAGTAACATCCGTGTTTTCCAGACCAGAGGCAAGAGGCCGTTCAGCTTCCGTCGATCGGAACCTGTGCCTCAAATCATGGCAAAGAGTATGACGTATATTGGCGTGACACTGCAAGTTATCTCCCAGGCTTTTCACTTGCCACAAAACGGTGAGTGTGACTTCCGACATCGAGTCCGAGCAGGTATTTTTCGTCGATACACGGACGCTACGAACCAAGCGGGCATTATGGTCCTGCGAGCTAAACTCAGAACACAACGGAATCTCCTGAAATGACAGATCCTGCCACGTCAGCCCATCGCGATTTTGTACGTCAGATCGTGGAAGATGATCTCGCGTCCGGAAAATGGGGTGGGCGAGTCCACACGCGGTTTCCGCCTGAACCGAATGGTTACCTGCACATCGGGCATGCGAAGTCGATCTGTCTGAATTTTGGCATCGCCAAAGAATACGGCGGAAAATGCAATCTGAGGTTTGACGATACCAACCCGGAAAAAGAAGACACCGAGTACGTTGATTCCATCATGGAAGACGTGCGCTGGCTCGGCTTTGACTGGGAAGACCGGCTGTTCTACGCCTCCGACTACTTCGAACAGATCTACCAGTGGGCCGAACAACTCATTCGCGACGACAAAGCTTACGTCTGCAGTCTGCCGCTGGAAGAAATCCGCGCGGGACGGGGATCGGCATCTGAACCAGGCACCGACAGTCCGTTTCGCAGTCGGTCCGTCGAAGAAAACCTTGACCTGTTTCGTCGCATGCGGGCCGGTGAGTTTCCGGATGGCGCTCACGTATTGCGGGCAAAGATCGGCATGGCGGAAAAGCACATGCTCCTGCGCGACCCGATCATGTACCGTATTCGCCATACCGAGCATCATCGCACGGGAACTCAGTGGTGCATTTATCCGACCTACGATTACACACACGGTCAGTCGGATTCGATCGAAGGCATTACGCAATCGATCTGCACGCTGGAATTCGAGAATCATCGACCGCTCTATGACTGGTACTGCAGGGCACTGGGAATTCATCATCCGCAGCAGATTGAATTCAATCGACTCAATCTCACGTACACGATGATGAGCAAGCGTCGATTGCTGGAACTCGTTCAGGGCAAATTTGTTTCCGGCTGGGACGATCCCCGCATGCCGACGATTTGCGGCCTCCGTCGGCGCGGTTACACGCCGGATGCTATTCGAGCTTTCTGTGCGTATGTGGGAGTTACCAAGAACAACGCGCTGACGGACATGGTCGTGCTGGAAAACCATATCCGCGAAGATCTGAACAAACGCGCGGAGCGGCGAATGGCCGTGCTGAATCCCATCAAGGTCGTGATCACGAATTATCCGGAAGATCAGACTGAAGAACTGGATGCGATCAACAATCCGGAAGACGCAGCGGCGGGCAGTCGCAAGGTGCCATTCAGTCGGGAATTGTACATCGAACGTGAAGACTTCATGGAAGAGCCGCCGAAGAAGTTTTTCCGTTTGTCGCGGGGCAAAGAAGTGCGTCTGCGTTGGGCCTATTTTGTGACCTGCACGGATGTCGTGAAGGATGCATCCGGCAACATCACGGAGATCCGCTGCACCTACGATCCGGCAACCAAGGGAGGCGACGCACCCGACGGACGCAAAGTGAAAGCCACGCTGCACTGGGTTTCTGCAAAGCATGCAGTGAACGCCGAAGTGCGGATGTACGACCACATGTTTGTGAAGGAAGATGCTGATGAAGTTACCGATCCGTCGCTCGACTGGAAATCCAATTTCAATCCCAATTCACTGCAGGTGCTGGAAAATGCGATGCTGGAACCGTCATTGGCAGAAGGAAAACCGGGCGATCGATTTCAGTTCGAGCGCATGGGCTATTTCTGCGTTGATGCCGACACGACTCCGGAGCGTTTGGTTTTTAACCGCACGGTCACTCTGAAAGATCAATGGACGAAGGAACAGACAAAGGGTTCATAGCTGGAAGAACAGACGTTGATGTCGTGGACAAGCGAATGATGGACAAGCGAATAAAGACATAAGGCGAAGGCTGAATACCTGATATTCAATATGACACGACTACTCATCCTGATCCCGACCGACTTCGAACTGCAAAAATTGCAGCCACTTATTGCTGACTCTGTCAAGCGGGCTGGTGGCGTGATATTGACATGCGGATTCGGGCCAATTGTCGCAGGGATTCGAACGACACAACTGCTGGCACTCTACAAACCGCGGGCCGTCTTACTCGTCGGTATCGCGGGAGCATTGGGGCCCCACTTGCCGATCGGAACGGCCACGACTTTTTCGCGAATTGCCTGTTACGGGATTGGGGCTGGCAGCGGTCTTGGTTTTGAAACAGCGAGCGAACTGGGTTGGCCGCAATGGACCGATCCTGAATTCGGGCAGTCGTTCGGCGATGTGATCGAACCAACGATCGAGTCAGATCCCGGGCGCTCAGCGGGCTCGATGCTTCTCACGGTTTGTGCGGCGTCGGGCTCCACAGACGACGTCGCGCTCAGGCTCAACAAATTCCCGCAGGCGGTCGCGGAGGACATGGAAGCATTCTCAGTTGCGCTGGCGTGCCGTGTGGCAAAAATCCCGCTCACCGTGATTCGAGGAATTTCAAACATGGCAGGCGATCGCGACAAAACCAACTGGAACGTCGGAGAGGCGCTCGAGTCCGCAGCGGAACTGGCGGCGTTGAGGATCTTCACATGACTAGAATTCATCTGGGGATTTCTACATGCCCGAACGACACGTTTGCCTTCCACGGTCTGATGACACACCGTGTCGATTGGCGAGGCCTCACGTTTGAGGTTGAGCTGATCGATATTCAACAGCTCAACGACCGCCTGTTCGCCGGTGATTTCGATGTGGCGAAGGCCAGTTTTCATGCTGCCCTGCTGCTGGCGGACAAAACCGTTGTGCTTCCGTCCGGTTCGGCTCTGGGTTTCGGCGTCGGTCCGTTGCTGTTGTCGGCTCGTGCTGGCGACCGGCCTGAAAATCCCGAGCAGGTGACGCTGTGTCCGGGCCAGCACACGACGGCGGCATTGTTGTTCCAGTTGTTTTATCCCCGCACGACGCAGGTTCGGCACGTCGTGTTTTCGGACATCATGCCGGATCTGAAGCAGAAGAAAGCCGACTTTGGCGTCTGCATCCACGAAGGCCGCTTCACGTGGCAGAATGAAGGGCTGGGCCTGGTCGAAGATCTTGGCACGCGGTGGGAGCAGGAAACGTCGTGTCCTTTGCCGCTCGGCGGAATCGTCGCCCGCCGCAGTCTTGACCCGAATATCATCGCAACCGTGCAGGCTGTTATTCACGACTCGCTGCAACTCGCCCTGTCGGACCGAGAATTGCCGCTGCTCACGATGCGAAAGTACGCACAGGACTTCGATGACGCCGTCCTGATGCAACACGTCGATCTGTACGTGAATGACTGGACCGTGGATTTGGGCGACGTCGGCAAAAACGCTCTGCAGCAATTGTCCCGACGTGCTCAGGCGATTGGACTTATTCCGGCTGAGAGCGTCGAATTGCAGGTGTTCGGCAGTTGATGAAACCGGCCTACCCCAAAGTCAAGTCCTGCCACGGCTCACCGTCAATCTGTTCAATCAAGGTCACGCATCGAAACGTTGTCGTGAATGGTTTCAGTTGGCGCGTAATCTCTTCAAACACAGAATCAGGACAAATCCCGTTTCGGGGATGAACGATCGTAATGTGTGGATTCTGTTTCCTCGGCCACGAATTGCGGGTTGAAAGCAGCAAACTTCGTAATGCATCGTATGATTGCGTTGGACCAGTGGCCGGGAAATAAACCAGATTGTCGTCGCGAACCGGATGGTCAAAACTCAACGTCACCTCGATGGTGCGCAGGTCAGATAGCCGCGATGCAAATTTGTTCCAATCGCTGACTTCGTCCTCGCGGCAGAGCGTTACATGTGCTCGAATCAGCTCGAACTGTACGCGATTGAAACGCGAACGAAGCGATTCGATGATAGTGCTGTCTGGCAAAGACAGGTAAAGAGTCGCCTGACGTCGAGAGGTCATAGAGTATCCTCCCTGTGAGCATCGATCTCCGGGATCGCAACATTGACAGCGGCAGCGATTTCGCAGATTTTCTGCCACGTCCTGTCGTCGATGTCGATTCCTGACCGACTGCGTTCCTCTCGTGCCTCAGCTTCCGGCTCGCCGGGAAACTGTATTCTGTCGAAGCCATCCTGAAGGCGACTGGACTTAACCCACTCGGCGAGATTTCCGAGTTCGCTGCTGACAAATTCTTTGCCGGCAAAAGCAGCGGGATCGAGCAGAAATGCCATAAATCCGTTGGCCACGCGTTCCACACCATCCTTGCTGCAGCCCGCACCGGTCATTGCTCCTGCTAAGACTTCGCACAGCATGGACAGGGCGAACCCCTTGTGACCAGCCATCGGAAGGAGTGCTCCTGGCGGACTCGCATAATACTCTTCCGGATTTGTCGATGCTTCACCGTTGCTGTTGACGAACAGTCCGGCGGGCAACGATTCACCACGGCTGCGAGCCACCTTGATCTTTCCCTCAGCGATTGTGGATGTCGAAATATCCATCATAATCGGCGGTCCATTCGGCAGCGGGGCTGCACCGGCGAGCGGATTTGCAGAGAGCCTTCGTTCACAACCTCCATACGGCGCCACCAGGACTCCGCTACCGTGGGTATTCGTCAATGCAAAGCAGACAAGCCCTGCGCTGGCAGCCTGTTCCATGAACTCGCCGATGCGTCCCAGATGGCCTGACCGTCGTAGCGACAGAATACAAGCGCCGTCAGTCTTCGCTTTTACGATTCCCAACTCCATCGCTCGGCGACCAATCACCTGACCAAATCCAAAGTCTCCATCAAGGATCAGGATACAAGGCTGTTCGCGCACGACAGTCAGCTGTCCATGCGGATTCACCCAGCCGCGTTTTGTCCATGCGACATATTCAATAATGCGAATCACACCGTGCGAATCATGCCCCGACAGGTTCGCCAGCACGAGTGACTCTGCGACCTGGCGGGCCACATCGGGCGACAACTCACTGGCCTCGAAAATCAACGTTGCGAAATCTGTCAGTGTCTCAGGATTCAGCCGCGGCATGGGGTTGTCACTCCAAAGTGTACGCGACCAACGTTAAATGAGCTGAACGATGGGCGATCCGTGCGGCAGGATGGTGATCGGGCGGCCTGAAGGATCTTTCACAACCTGGGTATAATCGATCCCCAGATGAGTATAGACTGTCGCCAGCAGGTCCTGCGGTGTGACGCGATCGCGAATCGGATATTCTCCTTTGGCATTTGTCTCGCCGACAACCTGTCCCATCCGCAGTCCGCCACCCGAGATCAGGGCACTGAAGGCATGGGGCCAGTGATCGCGGCCGAGTCCGATCTGGTCAGAGAAATTCTTCGGGGCATGTGTGACTCGTGGCGTCCGTCCGAATTCTCCGCAGGCAATCAGCAGGACCTTTCGATCCAGGCCGCGTTCGTACAGATCATCGATCAGGGCGCAGAGTGCCTGATCCATCTGCGGCAGTCGTTCGCGCTGAGCATGGTCGAGATGAAACGCACCGGCGTGGTCATCCCAGCTGAAGTGCTTCGTCGTGTCATTCGGAGCGGT
>JAYUVA010000661.1:0-6421 GCA_043754375.1 Candidatus Kuenenia sp.
TTTTGCGAAGAGAGTGGAGGATTTGTCCTTGTCTGGTGACATCTGACACGGTGGTTGCCAGAGGTCGAATTGTTTGTGAAAGGCTTCCCAGCCAGAACAACGGCATGCGTTGCCCGGAGTCGGTGACTTCGAATCGTTGCGTTCCGGGAATGCGTTTGATCAGCCCGCGCAGGCGAAGACGGGAAATCCTGCCAACGCCTGCTGAGCCATGTTGTCCTTGCGCTGGCCCTTTGTGAATGTCATCAGCGGAATGGCATTGGTCAAGGGAAACTTTTCGATGGAACTGACGAAGGGGCGTGTCACCTTGGCCGTGGCAAACACTTCGCCCCGGTGTTTCCGAAAGTACCATGCTGTTCAACGGCCATCAGACCAGACGGAGTCTGTTTGCATAAGATTGCAGATTCTCACAACAGACTGTTGCCGCACGCCTCTTCATCCATCATCATAGTTGCCACTCAGACGGGGGACAGGTCTGCGCCAAATTGCGACAACAAGCCCCGGCGCCGGCAGAATCAGGACGACGTCTTAACGCAGCGCCAGCAACTCTGCGGGCAACAGATCTTCGCGACTCGCTCAACCCCAAGTCTTTGCTTTGACAAAGCACTAGCCCAGGTATTACGGGACAACTGACGGCACAACGAATCGTCTCGACATCTATGTTGCCATCCTTTGACAATCTGACCGAAGCGCAGCTCATCGCCAATATGAGTCTGTTTCAGGCTGCGGGGTTTTCCGAGCCGGAAGCAGCCGTGCGCGCCATGATGCGAATCACATCGCGGTGGCGTGATACAGTTGCGCAGGGTTCCGAAGCGAGGCCAGATGCATCGGAAGAGCCGCCATGGTATTGGAGTCTGCAGCGCGTCTGCCATGAAGCTCCGCTCAAAGATTTCGTGATCAACGTTGTCGATCAATATGTGCGCAACGCTCACGAACAGTTCGACGTATTTGCATTGTTGAATGCCACGCCGCGTGCATTGGGGATATTGGCAAGACTCGCCTGTGCAAGTCCGTTTCTGACTCAGACACTTCTCGCCGATCCGCCGTACCTGACGACGCTCGCGTTGCACGGGCGAACGTCAGAAATGAAGTGCCGCGAACAGTTTGTCCAGGAAGCCACGAGCGCACTCGCGACCGGCGGAAAGCGACCGCAGATGCTGTCCGATCTCCGCCGATTTCAGCGACGCGAACTACTGCGAATCGGGATGTGCGATGCTTTCGGTCTGCTTGATCTTCGATTTGTCACTCTTCAATTATCATTGCTCGCGGATGCAATGGTTCAGTGCTGTCTAAATCTCGCATTGCGTGAGGCGAAAGCTGCCGACCTGCCGCTGGCCGTGATCAGTCTCGGCAAGCATGGCGGTGAAGAACTCAACTACAGCTCCGACATTGATCTGGTCCTGATCTGCGAACGGGATTCGGCAGTCGTCCAGCGCGTCGCGCGGCTGACGATTGACGGACTGGCCGAAGACATCCCGCCAGGTTTTTTGTATCGCGTCGATTTGCGACTGCGTCCGTGGGGTGAGGCAGGGCCGTTGGTGAATACGATCAGTGGATACGCTGATTATCTGATCCAGGATGCGGCCACCTGGGAAAAGCAGGCAATGCTTAAAGCCCGTGTGGTGGCCGGCGACATGGACGTCGGAAACCGATTCCTCAGTCGCATGCGTCCATTGTTGTTCACAGATTCAGCGATGGTTATTCGCCGCAGTATTCAACAGATGAAAGAACGTATTGAGTTTCGCCTTCGTCAACGGGGAAAACTGAATTCCGAGGTCAAGCTGGGAGTTGGTTCGATTCGCGACGTGGAATTTCTCGTCCAGAGCCTGCAACTGATTCACGGCGAACGTGAGCCGCGGATTCTGAGTTCCAATACGCTGGATTCGCTTGTGCGGCTGGCCGAGTTTGGTTTGATCAGTGCGGCTTGGTATCGACACCTGCGCGCCGGTTATGTGTTCCTGAGGACGGTCGAACATTCGCTCCAACTGCTCCACAATCAGCAGACGCATGAACTGCCGGTCGATGCGCGTCAATTGGAGTGGCTGGCCCATCGCATGGACTATCCGGATGCCGCGACACTGATGCGCCGCTTCGACGAACATCGACTCGCCGTCCGATCCATTTTCGCTGAGTCGTTACAGGTCGAGTCATTGGCCATGAACACGGTCGCGGTTCCGGAATTGACCATCGATCAAGCCCCACCTGCAATGTTGGATACTGTTCTGTCACTCAACGCCCTGCAGAAACGGCGTCAGCGGCTGGCGGAGATTTTTGCTGCGGTCGGTGCAGGTTCAGATGCGATTGTGTCGCTGCAGCAGAATTCTGCAACGATCGACCAATGGGACATGGTCGTCTGCGGGAAAGATTTCTCCGGATGGTTGTCGGTCATCTGCGGTCTGCTTTCGATTTATCGCCTTGATATTCGTCGAGGCGATGCGCTCACGGGGGAAGGCATCAATGGTCATGGAGATCGTTGCGTCGCCGGTCGATTTCTAGCTTGCTTCGAAGTGCGACTGGAGGACCCGGCTGCCGAATCATCGGAGTCATCGTCCCTGGCAGAAAAGCTGGCAACGTCGCTGCAGGAAGAAATCGGGCGACTCAGTCAACAATCTCGTGGCAGCAGCATTGAGGACGTTCGCGCTGAGCTCCTGTCGCGATTTTGCGATGCTGTTCCGCAACAGTCGGTGTCTGAGCCAACGTCGGCTGACGTCGTTGTGGAACTGATTCAATTGCCGAATTCCGTGCTGACGCAGATGAATATCACCGGTGCAGATTCGTGGGGATTCATGTACGAGTTGGCCAGCGCTCTGTCGCTCAGCCGTTTTCGGGTACTGCGCGCGATCATTGATGCCGAGGGCAGTCAGGTGCGTGATGTGTTGTATGTTCGCGAACGCAATGGTCGCCCGATCGACAGTGCTGAACGGCTGCAGGAACTGCAACTGGCCGCGACACTGATCAAGCAGTTTACGCACTGGTTGCCGACCACGAATGATCCTCATCATGCACTCGCTCGATTCCGCGATCTGGTTTCCCGCCTGCAGCCTGCTGTCGCGTGGTTTGATAACATGAAGTCTCTGCGTCGCCCAAACGTACTGCATGCAGTCGCGCGAGTGCTCGGGATCAGCCAGTATCTGTGGGAAGCATTTCTGCAGTCGAGGCATCAACAGTTGTTTCCGCTGCTGACTAATCCGGAAGAACTCGCCATTCGTGAATGCCGGGAGTCGCTGACACTCGAATTGGACCAGGTGTGCGACAATGCATCGGTTCCGATTGCTGGATGGGTGGCGTTGAACGAGTTTAAGGACAGGCATCTGTTCCGAATCGATCTGCGGCATGTGCTGGGACACTGCCGTCCGTTCGGCGCCTTTTCCGAAGAATTGACTGAACTGGCTGAGCTGGTCGTCTGCAAAGCGCTGGATGTTGCATGGCGACAACTGGTGTCGCAGTTTGGTCAGCCATTATGCGAGGACGGAATCAATGAATGTGGCTGGGTTGTCGCAGGCCTCGGAAAATTTGGTGGCATTGAAATGGGCTTTGCGTCCGACATCGAGTTAATGCTCATTTTTGCAGAGGCCGGTCGCACAAACGGAGTCAATCCAGTTTCCAATGCGATGTTCTTCGATCATCTTGTCAACGCGGTGGCCTCCGGGATCGCCGCGCCGCAGGACGGGATCTTTCATATCGACCTGCGTATGCGGCCGTTCGGGCAGGCAGGTTCCGGGGCCGTATCACTGCAGGACTTCGAAAAATACTACGCGGCTGATGGACCAGCATGGCCATACGAACGACAGGCTCTGATCAAGTTTCGTTGTATGGCAGGAAACGCAGAATTCGGAGCTGTCGTCACGGTGGCCTGTCATCGCGCGATTTATGGAGCCGGACAGTTTGATTTTTCCGCAATGAGTGCGATGCGAGAACGGCAGATTCGCCAGCTTGTGCATGGAGGAGCGATCAACGTCAAGCTGAGCGACGGTGGTATCGTCGATTGTGAATATGCGGTGCAGGCTCTGCAGATGACATTCGGTCACGAGTTTTTGACGCTTCGTCATCCGAACACGCTGCGCGCGTTGAGCGAAGCGACACGCCTGAGTCTGGTTGATCCAACCCATCGTGCATCGATCGAACTCGCCTACATTTTCCTGCGCGAGCTGATCGATTGCCTGCGAATGGTACGCGGCAATGCCAAAGACCTGACGCTGCCGACACCCGCGACACGCGACTGGCAGATGCTCGCAGGCCGCATGAAATCCATTCACGATTCCGATGTGCCGCTGGAGGAACTGGAGACACAAATGGCAAACGTCCGCGAGTTCTCCGCCTGGGTCGAACAGCACTGCCGCAAGATGTAGCATGAGACAATTGGTGAGCGGCATGCGTCAGCTTGCCGGTACAGAAACGCGGTACTGGAGGGCTTACGCCGCTCCGCGCGCCAGTCATTTCTTTCGACCACTTTCGTGGCTTTCGGCCATGGCCTGTTCCTTGAAGAACTTTACGATCAACGGCGGTGCTTCAGCCGGAAATTTGTGGCCTTGATCGGTGATAAGTGTGATCACGGGGTTGCCGGTTTTCGATGGAAACAACAGGGCTTTGCCAGCCTTACCAGTCGTCGTCTGAATCATACTCCGCCGGCGCTTCGCCATGTGATTCCACAAGGAAGGGAAGCGATATCTCCGGATCGACCGGCGTGATCTTTTCCAATTTCACAGTGAATCGCCAGTCGGCACCAAAGTCGTACTGAAACGGCATCGACTCGCCCTCCTGCAACGGCAAATAGCCGACTGCCATTTCGTCGGTGTGCAGCTCAGCATCTCCAACGCGGGGGTGCTCAACAGATAGCTTCTGGCCATCGCGCTCGACGAATTGAAATGCGTAAAGGTGATCGCCGCCGAAATCGAACGCGCCTATGATGCACTCGGCCAGCTCGTCCAAAGACGACTCCGCTGAAATTGCGATTCGTCTCCATGGTGTGCCGAGGGACACTTTGAAGTAGTAGATCCCATCCCGAAATTCCGGCTCAGCGAACTTGAGGTTGTTGATCCACTGCGGGAAGCTGGATTGAAACGCTGGTTGCCAGGCACCGAAGTCGGATTCACACTGTTCGTCAGCGAAACGCGAGCGTTGAATTTCGCTGAAGACGACCCCCAGCAGTTCGTCTCCAAAAGGCGTGTGGCAAATGTTGGTAACGCACCAATTCTGCCCTTTCGCAGGTTGATCCCGTTCCACGGTCATCAAACCGAAAAGTTCGAGCAACGCCAGCGTGGTGGACTGCTGCACGCTGTGCAGGAATTCTCCCCGAACCTGTTCCTTTTTCGAGAAGCTGCGGCCTTCCGGCGGGATCGACTCCCGTAGACAGCGGACCTCTATGGCAAGGTCACCGAAGCGACCTGAGCTGTGGAGTCCGATTGCTTCCCACGAACTGTGCCGCAACCAGGCTTCCAGCAGATTGAAATACCGCTCCGTCGGGTTGAGCTGGAGCCATTGCTGGCACATGAAGGGATCAAGCGTCAGTCGCCCAGTGGTTTTGCCCTGACCTTCCGGCATCCCGATCTGAGTCGCGCGCAACAATAAGTACAAACCATTGATATGAGGAAAGGACCGTTGCTGCGGGCGCGCCAGATTCGGGCGCAACGGGATGGTCATCTTCTCATCCAGCTCGCGAAGCCGATCCATCGGCAACAGGTGGTGCTTTCCGGTCGAGCGCACCCCACCTCCAACGAAATCCAACAGCGCCTCGAAGTCTGCCAGAATTGTGCCGGGGCCGCTGTTGTCGATGTGCCGGGTTGAGAGATGGCTGCTGTGAAGTGTGATTGGTCTTGGTTCTGGCATCGTATTTATACCGCACGGGGTTGAGGATGGCACATTCGTTTATTCTCGTGGGCAACGCCCCGCGCTTCGTATTTCGTATTTCGTATAGAACAATCGCGGCCCGCTGGGCACGCGGTTAAACCCGGATTATTCATGTATCGCCAGACGCTCTTCGTAACGCATTGATGGAAAAGGAGTTACGGCTATTTTGTCCATTCGGTTGTCCCCATTCGGTTGTCCATTTCATGCGACGCAGGGAGACAACCGAATGTGGGACAACCGAATGAATCGCACCGAAATATGTCACGGACAGCCTGAACGCCCACCGGATCTGTCGCTTTCCAGAATCTCGAAAATATGTCAGTCGTGGCCGCGTGAGGTATAGCCGTGAGCACGGTCGGACTTACCGCGCCTCCTTCTTCTATTTTTCGTATTTCGGGATATTGGGTTCAGCGACTGTGGCGACGAGCTTTCGGATGATCTCGTCAATATCAAAACCTTCGGCCTGAGCCTGGAAATTTGTCGATACGCGATGTCGCAGCACCGGGATGGCCACTTTGCGGACATCAGCGATTGTCACATTCGGTCGGCCATCCATCGCGGCCGCTGCTTTGGCTCC
>JAYUVA010000662.1:0-3342 GCA_043754375.1 Candidatus Kuenenia sp.
TTCGCGTTCGATCCCAACCAACAACCCAAAGCATCCCGCCGGACATCACAGCGAGACAAACGACGATGCGTCGAGGATTCGGACGCGTAAAGGTCAGCAGCATCAACAGCACGACCAGCGGCACAGTGTTGCCCAGCAAGTGGTTCAAACCATCATGAAGAATCGGCATCGTAAAGATACCGATCAATCCGTGCAGCGTGCGAGGTTGAAGTCCAAATTGGTTGAGATTATAGTCGCTGAGCTTCAGCGGAAGATTAATCAGGTATACAGCCCAGATCAAGCCGACGAAGGCCAGCACGCTCAACAGGTTTTTCTTGAGTTGAAGTTTCATGGAAAGCGTCCACCGTCTAGGTTTGTTAAGCACGACAACGCCATCGGCTGGCACTCGGATCAAAGACTTTCAAGTAACAGCAGAAGTCGTTCGATTTGCTCATCCGCGAGCGAATGTTCCGGATCATGGTGTGACGATTTCAGCACGGCGGAAAGCGTTGCAGCCCGTCCGTCGTGAAAATACGAAGCCCGCTGACTGACGCCCCGCAGCGAAGGCGGATTGAACTGTGTTTCGCCCATTTCACCATGGATGCTAACGTCGTATTCTCAGCGTACATCAATCTCGCGGCTCCGCCCAGCGCGAAGTTGGCGGTTGCCAGGATTCTATGCGACGAAACGTCTACCAGGTGGGTAAAATCCCGGTTAGACTCGGCAAATCACGGCCTTCACTGTTTGAACCCTTGACGCTCGGGGAGCGATATGTCTACCAGTGCTGTCCGCTATTCGCCCTGCTATACCGTCGATGACTATGAGCAATGGGAAGGTGACTGGGAGCTGTGGAACGGCGTCGCGGTCTGCTTGTCGCCCTCTCCAACGCCACTCCATCAGTTTGTCGCGGCGTCACTCGCTGCTGAGATTCGGGAGCAGCTACAAAAGAACAACAGCTGCAACTGCGTCGTGATTTCAGGTGCCGACTGGCGGATCGATTCTTCAACCGTTGTTCGGCCGGACGTCTCAGTCCTCTGTCATGGACTTCCGAAGAAATACATCGACTACACCCCTGCCCTTGTGGCTGAAGTCCTTTCGCCTTCCACACAACATAAAGATCGTACCGCCAAGAAAGAGTTGTACCAGCAGCAGGGCGTACACTGGTATTTGATCATTGATGCGGAGAAGAAGGCGATCGAGTTTCTGGAACTCGATCACGATCAGTTTGTTGAGAGATCAACAAGCGATGACCAGATCCGTTTGTCGCTCGACGGAGACTGCCAGATTCAACTCACCCTGGAGCGGATTTTTTCAATGTAAAAACTGGAGCGGCATCAAGCATTGTACGTAGGATGGACATTCATGTCCGTCGCGTAGCCACCCAGCACGATCGGCGTGAACTCTATTGTGCATGAACGTCCAACAAGAAAGGACGCTGGTGGGCAATATCTCGGACATGAATGTCCAAGCTACAGGAATCGCTGTTCGAATCTTGTCACGGCAACGATCCCTCGGCCTATTCCTCATCCTCTCTCAGTTTCGCCATGACATTCAGGTCTTCCAGCGTCGATGTGTCTGAAGTCGATTCGCGGCCGGCTGCGACGTCTCGCAACAGGCGGCGCATGATTTTTCCGCTGCGGGTTTTCGGTAAAGCCGCAGCGAAGCGAATCTGATCCGGTGTGGCCAGTGCGCCAATCGTGTGGCGGACGTGCTGGATCAGTTCTTTTTTCAGATCATCGTTGCCTTCGCCGCTTTTGAGCGACACAAAGCAGCAGATACCTTCGCCTTTGATCTCATGCGGAAATCCGACGACCGCTGCTTCCGCAACTTTCGGATGCGCGACCAGGGCGCTTTCGACTTCCATCGTGCTCAGGCGATGTCCGGCAACGTTAATCACGTCATCGACGCGCCCCATCACCCAGATGTAACCGTCTTCGTCATGCCGCGCCCCGTCACCGGAAAAATAGCATCCGGGGATATCAGCGAAGTAGGTCTTTTTGAAACGGTCGTGGTCGCCGTACAGAGTTCGCAGCATCGACGGCCACGATTGTCGCATTACCAGAAAACCGCCTTCATTCGGTCCCAGACTCTGACCTTCACGCGTGACGATGTCCGGTACAACACCGGGCAGCGGTCGAGCACAACTGCCGGGCTTCGTCGCGGTAACGCCGGGCAGTGGACTGATCATGATGGCACCGGTTTCTGTCTGCCACCATGTGTCCACAACCGGACAGCGTTCCTGACCGATGACGCGGTGATACCACATCCATGCTTCCGGGTTGATCGATTCTCCGACCGACCCCAGCAGCCGCAGGCTCGACAGATCATATTTTTCCGGCCATTGGTTGCCCCATTTGATGAACGCACGAATCGCGGTGGGAGCTGTGTAGAAAATACTCACTTTGTACTTTTCAATCATCTCCCAGAAGCGACCTTCATCAGGCCAGTTGGGGGCTCCTTCATACATCACCACGGTCGCTCCGTTGGACAGCGGGCCGTAGCAGATGTAACTGTGTCCCGTAACCCAGCCGATGTCGGCAGTGCACCAATAAGTGTCGTCATCCTTCAGGTCAAAGACCCATTTCGACGTCATCATGGTGCCCAAAAGATAACCCGCGGTCGTGTGCATCACACCTTTGGGTTTTCCGGTACTGCCCGATGTGTACAGAATGAAGAGCGGATGTTCGCTGTCGAGTTGAACCGGGTCACAATCGGCCGACATGCCTTCCATCAATTCGTGCCACCAGAAATCGCGGTCCGGCACCATATCGACATCGCCGCCGGTCCGCCGCACGACGACAACTTTTTCCACGGATGGCGATTTATCCATACTCGCATCCACAGCAGCTTTCAGCGGCACCTCTTTGCCACGACGCCAGCCCCCATCCGCTGTGACAATCACCTTTGCCTGAGCGTCATTGTTTCGATCGGCAACAGCGTCGGCACTGAAGCCACCAAAGATGATGGAATGCACGGCCCCGATGCGCGCGCAGGCGAGCATCGCAATCGCCAATTCCGGGATCATGGGCATATACAATGTGACGCGGTCACCGGTCTGCACGCCCAGTTTCTTCAGCACGTTTGCAAACTTGCAGACTTCGCGATGCAGATCCTGATAGCGCAGAACCCGGGTGTCGCCCGGTTCACCTTCCCAGATGATTGCGGCTTTGTTGCGATTCGAGCCCTTGAGATGTCGATCGATGCAGTTGTAACTCGCGTTAATTTTGCCTCCGACAAACCACTTTGTATCAGGCATGTGCCCCTGCAAGACGGCGTCCCAACGGCGAAACCAGTCCAGATTCCCTGCCATTTCACCCCAGAATCCCGCAGGGTCATCTTTGGCTCGATGCCACATCGCTTCAT
>JAYUVA010000663.1:0-8052 GCA_043754375.1 Candidatus Kuenenia sp.
AAGGCGAGCCCTGGTCAGTTCCGGCAGATATTTCATGGGGACCGATCCATGATCAAGGACAGCTTCGTGGTAGCGTCCGAGTTCGAACTGGTCACCGAGTTCTCGCTGAATCTGCTGTCGCAGTCGATAATGGGCCATGCGGCCGACGAAATAGGTACTGAGTTGCGTGGAACTCTGCTTGGCTCGGATAATCTTAAGCCGAACTTCACCTTCGGACTGATAGGCGTCGTCGGTGAGGAATCTGAAAGCTTCCTCGTCAGACATCAGAGTGCAGTGCATTTTGTGATCGAGGATCGCATTAGCAACGGCGCGCAAATAGAACTTCAACTGATTCAGCCGCAGCGCGAGATTGCCGTCGCCATAGCCCTGATCGAGCATCATCTGTTCGGTGTACACGGCCCAGCCTTCAATAAACACGCCGGACTGCAGGACGCGACGCAGCAGCGACGGACAGCGGTTGGAATACTCCAGTTGCACGTAGTGTCCTGGATACGCTTCGTGAATCGTCAGCACCTGCAACATGTGCTGATTGTACTCTTCCAGAAAACTGCGGACGCGATCTTCGCCCCAATCTTCTGGCGGTGGACTGACGGCGTACGAACTGAGTCCCATTGGATCAAGAGGCAACGCAGAATCCAGATATGCCAATGAATTGCCTCGCCGGAATTCCGGCATTTCAATGATCCGACAGCGATCCGGTTCCGGCAGTCGCAGAATGTCGTGTTCGCGAATAAAGTCCTGAATACGACCGACAGTGGCGCGGGCATCGGTAATCAGGTCCTCGGGTTTTCCATGCTCCTGACTCACGGCACCTGTCACCTGAGCAATCGTATCGCGCCGGCCGGCGTCATCGTCAGGCGGAAGTACCTTGTTCGGAAAATAGTGACTCCAGAGCTGCCGGGAGACGACATACATTTCCCGTTGCACGCGAATGAATTCCGCTTCGGCATCCGCCAGCACCTGGTCGGCAGACAATCCGGCATTCAGGACGAGTTCGAGTTTTTCTGAAAACAACGCACGTCCCAGACGCCATTCGCCATTGGCGCGAAATCGACGGCTGTCTTCCAGAAAGAGCTGATGCTCATTCAGCGCCGCCACGGCCTGCGTCGTGACTTTGCGAAGTTCTTCGGCCTGCGGCGTATCGCCTGCAAGGACGAAAATTCCCTTTTCGTAAAATCCGATCGCGCCGCGATTCTGCAAAACAGCAGTTTCCAGAATCGACGGCGGCGATTCACGCAGTGTCTGTTGAGCCGTCTTCACGATACGCGGAATGTGCGTGATCCGGGAGATCGCGTTTTTGATGTTTGTTTCTTTTGGCAGCGTCGATTGCGTCAGCAGGGAATACACACTGTCGCTGATGTAGTTGCCGTAGGTGCGAGGATCTTCTTCGAAAGGTCGTGTGTTCTCCGTCAGCCAGACGTTGCGAGCCAGCTCGTCGCGCAGAATTTCGAAATCGATCTGTCCATTGCGGGACAAGTCGGCGTACGGAACTTCGGCCGACAGCCGTTTCAATCGTCGGCGATACTGTTCCAGCCATACCTGACGAGCTTCTGGACTGATGTCGTCCAGTTGGTGATCAAATCGATGATCGCCCAGCATCGTGGCTTCGAGCGGCCGCATGAGGAACGATTCCTCGAGGTGCGACTTGAAAAACGCCTCCAGTTTTTCATCGGCCGTCTGCGCAACGGCGGAAGTGATAAGGCAGTGTGTGACGACGATCGAAAAAAGGATGTGCTTGCTCATGCGAGCAGCATAATCATTCAATCGCGGCCTTCAAAGTGATCGGGCCGAATGAATGTTGGCCACCAGGAGTCTGTCTGATTACCTCTGTTTTTGTGCGCGGCAAGGCGCTAGCCGCCGATTTTTTGCGGGCGAATTACCCGCGGCTAGCGGTCTGTTAATTGAGTATGCACAGCCAGCAAATTTGTTTAACCCGGAGCCGCAGGCGACGGTTTCCGGTGATGCCGTCGCCTGCGGCTCAGGGTTAAACGATTCAATCAACAGACCGCTAGCGCCTTGCGGCTCACAGTTTTGGAGTATCAGGACAGACTTCTGGTGTCAAACTGTAATGCGAACAACCGAAGCAAGAGCGTGAAAGAGTTTCTAACCACAGATTTCGCTGATTGCACAGATAAACACATTGTGATTCATCCGTACCATCCGCGACATCCGTGGTCAAAAAGCTGTGAATGGAAAGATGACGGCATCCGCAATGCGCCGCATCCATGCTGCCTACGTCCGACCTGGACTCGCATCGACTCGACTGCGTTTACTGGTGGCCTGGTGGCTTATACACTGCTTTGCGAATCGCTGAATGCGTCCTGTGCGACGGATAGGTCTTATGGGGGCAGGCATCACCGGCGATTGCCTATTGCAAGTCCTGATTTAGTACGGGTCTGAAAACAATGACGAAGTCCGAAGTCCGGGTGGGTCTGGTGCAGATGACATGCGGGACCGATCCGCAGACAAATCTGGATCGTTCGATCGAAAAGATTCGCGCAGCCGCAGCCGAGGGCGCTCAGGTCATCTGCCTGCAGGAAGTGTTCAACACACAGTACCCGTGTCAGGCGGAAGAACATTCTCGATTTGAACTGGCAGAACCGATTCCCGGCCCGACCACAATTGCTCTGCAGAAGATTGCGAAGGAGTGCAGCGCGGTGATCGTCGTACCCTTGTTCGAAAAGCGGGCGCCCGGTTTGTATCACAATTCGGCTGTCGTGCTGGATGCGGATGGCTCCATAGCGGGGATGTACCGCAAGATGCATATTCCGGATGACCCGTTGTATTATGAGAAATTCTATTTCACGCCCGGCGATCTGGGTTTCCTGGCCTTCAGGACGCGGTATGCAAAAATTGGAGTCTGTATCTGCTGGGATCAGTGGTATCCCGAAGCCGCACGATTAACGGCCATGCAGGGGGCCGAGCTGCTGTTTTATCCCACAGCGATCGGCTGGATTCCCGGCGAGCGGGAAGTTTACGGAGCGAGTCAGTATGCGGCATGGCAAACGATGATGCGGAGTCATGCGATCGCAAACGGCCTGTTCGTCGGCGCGGCAAATCGTGTCGGAATTGAAGGTGAGATTCAATTCTGGGGCGGCAGTTTTCTGGCGGATCCGTATGGTAACGTCGTGGCTCAGGCCACGCACGACGGCGAGGCCAGCATGATTGTTCCGTGTGATCTGTCACTCATCAATACCGCCAGGACTCACTGGCCCTTCTTCCGAGACCGACGAATCGATGCCTTTGGTGACCTGCAGAAGCGCTGGCTGGAGTAAACCGGATTAAGGCGAGCGGCCGGAAAGAATATGAACGCTTCAGGTCCCACGGAATGATTTGTTGAACCGAAAAAAGGTCGCCGACGAATGAACGCCGACGACCTTCTCTGTTTTACTCACACAATGACGCCTGACCGCGTCGTTGGCAAGCAATTACTCGTGTTTGATTTCTTTTGCATCACTGGCAAAGTGGATGGCATCCGGGCCAGCATGGTTGGGAGATTCAAATGCGACCTGTGTGGGTATTCGGTTCATTTTCATGCCATGCGGAAGTCGACGCGCTGAAGACACGTCACTTTTCAGACTACCGTCCTGGAAAGGGCCCATTCCCATGACGAACCAGTTGTTGTCGTCGGACTGGGCCAGCGACATACCTCCATCACCCAGTACTGTTTTGGTTTTTGCATCAAACAGCACCAGCCCAAGTTTTGAATATCCATACTGGGATTTGCGTTCTGTCAATCGGACTTCCGGAGTTTGCATGCCAGCCGGCAACGGGAGTGATGGAACCCCGAGAAACATCTCGGTTGAGTCTGTACCGACACCACCGCTGCGAACTTCCATGATTACGTCAGCATCATCGGCGGCTGTGGCCATCGCACCGCCAGCCCGCATGACTCGATGTCGCAATGAACCGACTACATAATTCTTATCAACGCACTCCAGGTACTTGTCATCGACGAAGACTTTCTGACCATACAGCGGCGTGAAGTCCACCTTATCCAGCGACTGATCAACCGCATTGGACAGCAGCATCTGCTCTTTTGCAGTTCGAGCGGTGTTCGAAGTCGAAGTATGTGTGCATCCAGTCATGGCGATGGTGAGCCCGGCGGTGAGCAACAATCCCGCATTCAGACGAAACATTTGCAATCCTCTACAAGTCCGGGATGAATCATTCAGGAGTCTGTCCTGATACTCCAGAAACGTGAGCCGCATGGCGATGGCGGCCTGTTGATTTAAACGTTTAACCCTGAGCCGCAGGCGACGGCGTCACCGAAATCCGTCGCCTGCGGCTCGAGGTTAAACAAAACTGCTCACTTTACAGACTCAATCAACAGACCGCCGGCCGCGACTGGTTCGAGGCTGGAACTTTAATCGGCCCGCAAGATTTTCCTCAATCCCCAACTGGATTTTTTTCGTGTTCACGCCGCGCTACAGATACGAGAAACGCGAAAGAGTATTGTTCAACGGTCTCAGTTCGGCAGGTTCTGCAGCAGCAGGCATATCTCGACATCCCTGTGACAGAAGGAGCTATCGGATGTTATCCAGAGTGACCGTAGAATTGTTAATGCTGTTTTGAACGTTTTGATCGGAACTTCTGGTGTCTCAGGTGCATTTCGCCTTTTCAGACAGGCTGCGTGAAACCTCCGGCAATGCAAACTCAGCCGTTTCAGAAACCATCCTGCAGATTGCCGATTCTGCCCTGCATTCCCGAATACTGTGTTCTGATCGACCGACTGATCCACTGTTTTGAAATCCGCACCTCTTCGAAGTTATACTTCCGCAGACCCTCTATGATTGTTTCTTATTTCGAAAGGTGACGTGTTCATGGCTTCCCCGATTCGTGTTGCTGTGACCGGTGCCGCCGGTCAGATTGGTTATTCTTTAATTTATCGCATTGCATCCGGTGAGGTCTTCGGTCCGGATCAGCCCGTGATTCTGCATCTGGTGGAAGTACCTCCGGTTCTCAAGGCGCTCGACGGCGTTCACATGGAACTGGAAGACTGTGCGTTTCCAACGTTGACGGGTGTCGTCAAGGCGGACAGCGACCACCTGGAAGACGGCTTCAAAGACTGCAATTGGGTGCTGTGCGTCGGCAGCGTGCCGCGTAAAGCCGGGATGGAGCGCGGAGATCTGATTCGCATCAACGGGCCGATTTTTACCAGCACGGGTCGCGCGATCGCGGCAGCAGCGGCACCGGATGTGCGTGTTCTGGTTGTCGGCAATCCCTGCAATACCAACTGCCTGATTGCCATGAAGAATGCCAAAGGCGTTCCGGCTGACCGCTGGTTTGCCATGACCATGCTGGATCAGAATCGAGCGGTTTCTCAACTGGCCCGGAAAGCTGGTGTGCCTGTGGCTGCGGTTTCCAGCGTCGGCATCTGGGGCAATCATTCGGCGACGCAGTATCCGGATTTCTATCACGCAAAGATTAATGGAAAGTCTGCCACCGAAGTCATCACCGATCACGAATGGCTGAAAGGTGATTTCATTTCCACTGTTCAGAAACGGGGTGCAGCTGTGATTGCCGCTCGAGGTGCGTCGAGCGCAGCCTCAGCGGCGAATGCGGTACTGGACACCGTGAAGGGCATCATTCGCCCGACGGCAGCCGGTTCGTGTTTCAGTGCAGCGATATGCAGCGACGGAAGCTACGGCGTCGAAGCAGGCCTGATCAGCGGTTTTCCACTGGTGAGCGACGGAAAAAAGGTTTCCATCGTGCAGGGCCAGACGCACAATGAGTTCGCACAGTCGAAAATCGACATCACTGTCAACGAGCTCAAAGAAGAACGGGACTGCGTAAAGGACCTGTTGAGCTGAAACGGCCGCGTTCGGCTGCCGTCTGGCGGGACTTGAATTCAAATTGAAGTGTTCCGGCCATTGAATCATTCATGCTTGTCGATTCTGCCGACAAAGGCAGGCATGGGATCATGGAATTGCCGGTTTTATCTGTGTTACGGAAAAGGTGATGCTGTCGATTGCATCGACTCGCCGAATGTGCAGCACAGGACTTCATCTGCGACGCAGGAACTTTTTCTGCGTCGCCGGTTTCAGTTTCCTCCATCAGGACGCAACGCCAAGCCATGTCCAGCGGTCACAAAGTGTCAGGCGAATTGAAAATTCGCCAAAAGCTGGGTAAGTACCGAATCGAACGCCGGCTGGGATCCGGTGGTTTCGCCGCTGTCTATCAGGCCATGGACACAGTGCAGGGAATCCGGGTAGCGATCAAGGTGCCTCATGCCCGGTACACGACAGAAGCCGTCCTTGCGGAATTCCGCAAAGAAATTCGTGCCACCGCGCAGTTGGAACATGACAACATCCTGCCGATCAAGGATGCCAGCATCATTGATGACCGGCTGGTCGTTGTATTTCCGCTGGGAGAAGAAACACTGCTGCAGCGGATGACTCGTCGGATTTCACGGGAAACAGCCTTTGACATGACGGAGCAGATTCTGCGGGCGACTGCGGAGGCTCACAGGCACCATGTGATTCATTGCGACATCAAACCGGAAAACGTCATCATGTTTTCCGGCAATCGCATGCGACTGGCGGATTTCGGAATCGCCAAAGTCTCCCGGAAAACGGTGCAGGGTGGCGGCACGGGCACGGTCGGATACATGGCCCCGGAACAGGCGATGGGCAAGCCTTCGTTTCGATCAGATGTGTTCTCCATCGGACTGATTGTCTGGCGACTGCTGGCCGGTGAATGGCCGGAGTGGCCGTTTCAATGGCCGGCAAAGGGTTATGCGAAACTCCGCGGCCGCATTCACCCGGATTTCATCAATTTCATGCGGCGGGCGATCGACGTCAATCCGCGGCACCGATACCGCGACGCCCAGCAGATGCTGGCCGTATTTCTGACGCTGAAGTACCGCACGCTGCGACATGCGAAAGCCCGCCGCGCATCTGCCTGATGTCCATTGCACATGATGGCGACGACCGGATCAATCGCCAACAACATTGCCGGATTATTGCTCACCGGCAGTCCGTGATGTGTCACCATGAAGAGATCCACCTGTCCGACCGGATTGCGAGGTGTCACAAGTCTGGCCTCGGTATTCCAGGTGAGATCCCCGCACGTCAGAAACCGAAATTTTCCGAATGAAAACAGCAGACTCAGGCTGGCGGAATTGTCGGATGGATCATCCGGCTGCGCTTTGTGCAGATCTGCAAACGGATTCACATCGCCTTCGTCGCTGACGACTTCCCGACCGGACGTCAGTACGCGAACGGTGAGTGGCGTCTTTCCGGACATCAACGGTAATGTGTCGCCGACATGCAAGGCCTTCGATGAGTTCTGTGAGGCCGCGCGATAGTTGGCAATGCGTTCCGAATAGCCGGGGTCTTCGGACAACTCGTCCGGGATGCCGCGGTCCCAGAATGTACCAATTCCGAATTTCGCTGCCAGTGCGGCGTGATTGCCGTAGTGATCCAGATGCCAGTGAGACACAACGCCGTGATCTATACGCTCCAACCTGGCTATGTCTTTCGCGACATAGATGATGCGGTTGAGATCCCGACCATGATTGTCAGGATATCCGGAATCGATCAGAACCGATTCACCGGCGGGCGTCACGATCAACGTCGCTGCCCCGCCTTCAACATCAATAAAGTAGAGATCCAGGCAAGCATCACCGGAATCCGCAGAAGTCACCGACGGGATCCACAACAGACTCAACAGCACCGACGATACAATCAGACGCATGGCGAGGGCTCCAGGGACGAATCAAAGACAAGTGCCTCTATTCTAAACAAGGGCAGCAGTGTTTGTCGCGGGTGCGGCGTGTCAGCGAGGGGAAGGCTAACATCACACTCAACGCCTGAGTCAGATATCGCAGTCTGGTCGCGGGAATTTCCAGAGATTGACGCCATTCAGGGAAATTTATTCTGTGCATTCGATGTTACACTTGACGCATGATGCCAAATGCTCAGGAGTTCGTCCCGATACTCCAAAACTGTGAGCGGCAAGGCGCCAGCTGTCTGTTGATTGAATCGTTTAACCCTGAGCCGCAGGCGACGGCGTCACCGGAATCCGTCGCCTGCGGCTCGGGGTTAAACA
>JAYUVA010000664.1:0-2736 GCA_043754375.1 Candidatus Kuenenia sp.
CGAGAAAATCGTCATCCCCACGACTGAAATCGAGCAACGAGTCATCTCAAAAGTCTCCATGATGCCGGAAGGACTGTTGCAGAGTCTGACACGAATGGCACTGTCGTGGTATTGCATGCGCGCAACGTGGCCTATTGGCGGACGGTAGATTTTTGTAAACTGCCGTTCGCCAGAGTTGGTATTGACTGAAAAGCCCGCTCTTGGCGATGATTTGGAAGCCCTCCTTGGTTCTCTGCCCGAGAATGACCAGGGAGGGTTTTTCATGCGCCAGCCTGTATCAGCTTCTGACGATTCAGGAAAGCCGGGATTTCAAATGACCGTGGATGGATTTTTGCTGCAGCCGGGGTTGCCGTTTGCTGAAGTGGTGACCTCGGAGAAAATCGAACGCATCTTTCGAAAGCATGGCGGACTGTTTGGCGAGAACGGGATTTACAGCACGGCCATCGTGCTGTGGGCGTTTCTCGGACAGGTGCTTCGGGATCGCAAGGAAGCGTCGTGCCAGGCGGCTGTCGCTGGCATCATCAGCTTCTGTCTGCAGGTTGGACGTGCTGCCCCCACTTCAGACACCGGCGACTATTGTCGCGCTCGAGCCAAGCTCTCCGAACCCGCGCTCCGTGAACTCAGTACGGAGATCGCCAACGAGGCCGAACAACAAGTGGACGAAGCATTGCTGTGGAAAAGACGTCATACGAAGCTCATTGATGGCTTCACCTGCACGATGCCCGATACGGAAAAGAATCAGGCCGAATTTCCTCACCCGCGAACTCAGAAGAAGGGCGTGGGACTGCCCATCGCTCGCTGCGTCGCGATTCTGTCGCTGGTGATCGCCGCGGTGATGGACGTCGTTCTCGGTCCGTACAAAGGCAAGGAAACGGGCGAATCCGCTCTGCTGCGGCAGATGATGGCGTCTCTGATGGCCGGGGATGTCGTCGTGTTTGATCGTTACTACTGCTCGTTCATGATGATCGCTCTATTGCAGAATCAGCGCATGGATGTGTGTGCGCGCCTGCATCATCTTCGGCGCGTTGATTTTCGTAAGGGCCGTCGACTTGGCAAGTACGATCATCTCATTGTGTGGACCAGGCCCGATCGACCAGCATGGATGGACGAAAAGACATACGCCACGATTCCTGAGACGCTGGAACTTCGCGAACTGCGCTACGCGATCGTCGAGAAAGGAAAACGTACAAAGTCGATCACGGTGGTCACCACACTGACGGACGTTGACGCGTACACGAAGGAAGACATCGCGGAGCTCTATGGTTATCGCTGGAGTTCGGAGTTAGATATCCGAAGTATCAAGGATTCTTTGAATCTGGGTCACGTTCGTTGCAAGTCTCCGGAGATGGTTCGCATCGAATTTCGCACCACGATTCTGGCTTATAATCTCATCCGGCTGACGGCAGCCGCTGCCGCCATTCGCAGCAAACAGAAACCGCGAACGATCAGTTTCACAAGTACCTGTCAATTCGTTCTCTCCGGCTGGGCCGTGCATGCAAGCGGGCTGATGTCGCAGGAGGCACTGCGAAAGGAGTGCGATGAACTTTTGAAACGGGTCGCCGAATGTCGAGTCGGAGATCGACCGGGAAGACTGGAGCCTCGTGTAATCAAGCGCCGCCGTCACTACCCACTGATGCAGAAGCCCCGCGATGTGCTCAGGGCCGAATTGCGTAAACACTGCACTTGAAGTAACTTACAATCACGACAGTGCCATTCGTTCCTGACACCTTTTTGCGTTCTTTTTGCGTTCCGGGGGAATAGGCACGAAAAGCGAAACGCTATGCTCCAGACACCAGACAGAGTACATCGGCTGAACCGTGTTGTCGACTCCACGTCACAAGAGCAAGAAGCGTCAAGCGTCAAGGGAGGTTCGGCTCAGCGTTTGCCGTCGAGAGTAGTAGCCGTTCTGTTGGATTTCCGTCCAGAATACCGACCCATCGCTATCGCCATTTCTGCGAATGGCGTGCTTTTGACTCCTGCCTGACATGTCACTGTGCAGTCTTATGAGCAGAGACCTGTTTCCAGACAAAAGGCTAATTTCCCAAAATTGTGTTAAATTCCTGAGGGGGGATTGTTCCGTTTCTCGCATGGTGTTGCTGAATCCGTTATTCAACAGCTGGAGCAAAAACCATGAGCGATGTATCAAAAGTCGAAGAAGTGTTTTTAGAGGCGGTCGACCAACCCGATCCGGCCCAACGGGCGACGTATCTTGATGCAGCTTGCGGCGGCGATGAGGACTTTCGGCGGGGGGCGACAAGATCAAGGGGCCATCCAAGTATTGACGGCTGATGCGGCAGTTTGTAGAATCTGGCGGTTCCAGTCAATGCTTGGACAAGTGGGGTTTCATAAGTTTCGATCTTTGGAGATGAGACAGTGGCACGTACAAATCGGCGGGATGTGTTGGCAGCGGGTGAGATTCAGGTGGTCCATTGTGTGAATCGCTGCGTTCGTCGCGCGTACCTCTGCGGGCAGGATCCGTTGACGGGGACGGACTATGAACATCGGCGGGAACTCATCCGGCAGCGGCTGGAATTTCTGGCGGGAATCATGGGGATCGACGTGCTCGGTTATGCCGTCATGAGTAACCATTTTCACTGCATTTTACGCAGTCGGCATGATGTCGTGGCGACATGGTCGGATGAAGAAGTCGCTCGGAAGTGGTGGATGTTATGTCCGGCTCGCAAGAACCATGATGGCAGTCTTGCAGAACCGACTGAGTTTGAACTCAACTCGATT
>JAYUVA010000665.1:0-2905 GCA_043754375.1 Candidatus Kuenenia sp.
GCGCGATTCAGATGCGCGCCGATGTGGTCACTTTTCTCCAGTGTCGCAAAGTAGGCGCTGTCGATGGCCTCCAGAAACTTGCCCTGCTGATACAGCGCATGTGATCGAGCGGCATATGCATCGGCGCGATTGATGAGCGTCGTCGGTTCGCGGCCTGTCTGCGCGGTGACCACATCAAAGTCCTTGATCGCGTTGTCGTATTCACCTTTGCCGTTGAAAACCATCCCGCGCGCCACGAGCGCTCGACCACTCTTCTCATCGACCTGCATCGCCGCAGTGCAGTCCTGCATGGCGGCGTTCCAGTCACCGCGATCCATTTTCGCGATCGCAGACTTGACAAGATCTTCAATCTTTTGACTTTTCGCGTCGAGCACCGGGGGTACATCCGCCTTTGCCTGAAACGCGGCAGCGGAATTGCAGACCGCGATGACGATCCAGAATGCCATCGTGAATCCGGAGTACGTCATGCGAAACCGGCATACGTGCCCACGACAATCGACAACTGCCATCGTCTGACTCTCAACACGGGTTACGGAAACCGAGCGCCATCAGGATCACGGCCAATCGTCCCCGGAAGAAATCCTGCGGCTTCAATGAGGCCTCATTTTAATGCTGATCGCCTGAACAGGCTACACCTAAAGACAGAATTTTGCTGTGTTTGAATTAGATATTGCCCAGCTCGGCGCTTGGCGACAGGATTTGTACTTCGTCTCACACACACCATCCTGCGTCTGGCACTGGCTTGAGATGCGTCAGTCTGTCGGACCAAATGGAATACAAGACACGGCGATTCCTGCTGGCAAGCGAGGATCGATATCAAAAGAGCTTGCTCCGCAGTTCATCAGAACTTCAGGAAGTGCGGTTCGCTGCTGCGCTGGCCAGCGAGATTCGACGTTCTGGCCATGCCGACAGGGGAGAAGCAGTTGGCCGGGCACCCGAAAAGTTCGGCCGCAGCGTTCAGAACGTCTCCGATTCCCGCCCCAGTCGTCTTCAGGAAGCGCGCGCTGTGCCGCTCGCTACAGTACTGCTGTGTCCCCAGACGGATTACACCAGACGGATTACATTTCCGCAATAAAACAGGAGGGAATGGGTTCGTAGCCGGAGTCGTTGTCGAGAGAAGCAACCGGCTGCCTTATTCAGATTTACTCATGGTTCTGGCCGGACGGATCCCAAATGCAAACAGCGGAAAGTTTGGTTTATACGAGGTCTTGTAGGAAGAACGGCCCAGATCCGCGGCGCTGAAGCAGCCCATCCCTCTGACTTCAATCCGATGATCGTTCATTATTTTTAGACTACCTTCGGATTGTTCATCGGCGGCGGAGGTCCGAGCCAGACGAAGGCTCACACCATAGGTACTGACACCTGGCGGGTAAGCATCAACAAAAGCAGCACGGATCGTCTCAGGAGGATGAGCGAGCGTGGCACCCCGCAGGGGACGCCGTAGCCTGTCGCTCAGTAACTCTGGCACTTCGGAACCATCGCGCAGTTGAGGCTCGATATTTTGGGAATGGTCCAGAAACAGCGAGTGGGTCCATTCCAGTGTATTCCCCAGCATGTCGAATAGTCCCAGTTCGTTGGGTTTAAAGCTCCCGACCAGTGCAGTTCGGCGACCCAGGGAATTCATGACGTTGCAAGCGTAATGATTAACAAGGTCCAGTGACTGACCGAAATAGCGACTGGTGACGGAACCAGCCCGACACGCGAACTCCCATTCCGCCTCTGTCGGCAGTCGGTAGCCTGTGCGGCGCAGAGAATTAGGAACTATAGACATCCCTTGGGCGTACTCGCCCTTCTCGTTGGGAAGATAACACCATTGGTCCCGTGGAATTCCTTCCTGCTCATTGAGCCAATTGCAGTAGGCGACCGAGTCGTACCAGGTTACGTTGTTGATGGGACAATCCGGTTCGGGTGAAAAGTACTTCCGATAAAAAAAATCCTTGCCAGCAAAACGCAGGAACTCTCCCACCGTCACTTGATGGCTCATGAGTGCAAAGGAATGGCCGATTCGAACATATCGCTGCATCTCGACGCCGCCTTCCGGCCCTCCTTCCCGGTCGGCTTCCCAAGGAGGCGAGCCGATTACAATCTCCCCAGGTGCAGGGATGACGACAAGAGGTTTTCCCAGTCGACTTACGTACCATTCACGGCTTCCTTCAGCCCTGCCGGTCGCACACGCCTGATCGATCTTTCTGCATTCTGGCCGTAGTCCCCATTGCCCGAGCGTCCATGCTGCGGCTCCATGAATCCCCGGATCTGGATTATTCGTGTACAAATCGAACAGACGCGGCGTCAACCGCTCACGCTCAACTGACGGCAGTCGCTGCTCGCTGTATTCACCCAGGATGAGTAGCAAAGCCCTGCGGATCGAGTTGTCTCGTTGGCTGTCAAGTTCTGCCACAACGGACTGCGGCGCGGCGTCCAAGGGGTTGAATCGGTGCAGCGCATAGCTGCGAGTCCGCGGGTCAGGTCGATGCTGGAAGATCGGCCAGACCTTTTGATCGCGCCCGAGCCGCAGCAGCGCCACGGCGGCATTGGCCTGGCGCTTCGACAGTCGGTCTTTCGCGTCCTCGGAAACCAGCGGTCGGTGCCAGACTGAAGTGGTCAGCAAGGATTCGCCATTCGTCTCGCTCACCTCTTCAGAAGGCGGTGGACCGGCGTTTGTGGCCGAGATCGAGACGGGGCGAAACCCGTCTGCAACCAAATCGGAACCCAGTCTGTGCAATTTCTCCGGCGACAAGCCATGGAGTACTTTCGCCTCAAACTGGGTGCTGACGTTCCACACGGCGGTTGTCAGGTGGAATGAACCACCGGTGCCATCGTCTTGCCCCGGCCAGTGGCTCAGGTGCATATCGCTCAGCAGCAGACCAGGACAGTCGTCTTCGCGGAACTCGGCGGCGGGCCCATG
>JAYUVA010000666.1:0-3294 GCA_043754375.1 Candidatus Kuenenia sp.
ATATTTTCTGGCTACACATGTAATTTGTAAGTGCCCAGTTTTTGGCCAAACCCCAGTCTTCTACCGCTCGAAGCCCAATTTGGAGCCGTTCAAGTTCAGGCTATTCCGCGAGCCGTCGCCTCCGGCTCGGCGGTAAACAAGGATGCGAAATCGGGGACTCAATCAACAGACCGCCAACCGCAGGGCAATTCGCCGGCAAAAATCGGCGGCTAGCGCCTTGCCGCTCACAAAAACAGCGATATTCAGACAGACTCCTGTCGCCCTCCGACCCGGCCACGCATAAATCCATACGTGACGGAGCACCAAATCAGCGGCGTCTATCGCCGCGATTTTTGGATCGGTGGAGGGCTCAATGCGGTCGTGTACCAGAGCGTGATGTCGCCGGCAATTTCGTGTATCAGCGCATCGGGACTATTGTGGCCGGGCGACGGATCGGAGGGCTGTGCTTCTCCGAACCACAGGTGGCGTTTCCTGCGTTTGGGTTTTGGTTCCACAAGACCGAATTCTGCAGCGTTCCAATTCGCAGTTGTGGCAAAGATCGGTTCATCGGATTCACCCTGAAGGACCTGGATCTCCAGCGTGGCACGCAAAGGATAGTAGGGACGGTATTCCAGAATTCGTATGACAAGAATCTGATCCACGGGTGGACGACCGGCAACATTGCCAAACGGCAATGGAGGCAGCTCAGGTGGCAAAACGTTCATTGGTTCCTGGAAGCTGACGGAGATGACATCGGACGGCGATGGCCCATGGAATTCTTCGGTTGCCGCAGGCTGTGCATTCATCGTCACCGGCTGCACCTGCATTAAACCACGGGACAATTGGAGCTCACGAATCAGCATGGTTCCCAATTGGGAGGCGAACTGCACATGTATGGGATCGTCGAAACTCTGCATTGCCAGTCCGACTTTCAGATTCGGCAATGCGGCGGACGACTCCATCTGCGGCGGACAACCCATTTTGGTTGGCAGCGGATTGGACGTGAAGCGGGTCACCACGGCAGGAACGCGAAGCGATGCTGGCTGTTCCTGCAGATGACATCCGCACAGCGACGTCAGTGACCACGCTGCTGTGACCAGAAGAAGACAGGCAAACGGCGTCGGTTTCATCAGTTGCTCTCATCCACGGTCGGCAAATTCTGAGGCGGCGCAGACCTGACTTGTCCGGATTGCGTTGTCGGTCGGGAAACTTGTCCGACTGCTGCGCTGTGGACTGCGGGAGCCTGAACGACGCCATCTATGATCTGTGACAGCGAATCGATCGTCTCGAGTTCACGTTGTCGTTGTTTCTCCAGTTGCTGTTCCAGTTCATGCTCTCGTTGCAGACGATCACGGTCGGCAGTCGTCTGTTGCAGCCTGAGTTCAAGGATTTCACGTTCATGCGATTGTTGCAGTGTTTCCTGACTCGCCTTCATGGATTCCTGCGAATCCTTCATCTGTGCGATTTGCTCTGCCAGAATCTGTACCTGCGTCTGGTATTCCTTCAGCTCATCGTTTTTTGATGCTTCATCCGGGGTACACACGGGCTGTGCCTGCATCGCAGGCCACTGCGTTTGTTCTGCCGTGGGCGGAAATTGGATCACGGCTGGCGAAGGAGTCCATGTTCCCGGCATGCCGTTCATCGTGACAGCCTGTGGTCGCATTTGATCATCACTCGGACGACTGCCTTCGAGAGGCGAAGGTGTCGCGGCAAACTCCTGTGGGGCTGCTCGCACAGGATCATGTGCCGCATTTTTGTTTCCGGCTTCGTGTCCGCCGTGAGCGTCTCCGCCGCAATCAGCGCATGTACAGCGACAACGCGACGTTGGTTCACCGCATGTTGCCTCATGCAGACCAGACCACGCATTGCGTGTCATCGCGCAGCCGGACGTGAGGCACAGACTGAGACAGACCGCCATGCAGGTCAGTGCGCTTGCAGTGGATTGCCTGCCAATCAAATGGCCTTGCTGAAACTGTTTTTGTGCGTGAAAGCCATTCATGGCTTACGAACTCCGAATCTAGAATTGTTCTTGAAACTCAGCGACGTGGCTCAATTGATGTCTCGATACCCACACTCGACCGTAATCACTTCCCCGCACTCGCAGCGAACGACAATCGATGTCACGTCACCCGTTGCGGGATCCGTGACTACAGAAACTCGTTCCTGAATCGGCATACACCGCGTGTGATTTGCGAGCCGAATCGGGGCATCGCTGAAACGAACCTGTTGACTGGAAAGCACTCTGCCTTTAACGCTGCTGACTGCACTCATGATTATTCTCCACTCCGTCGTTTCACGATCGACTTCAGTTGTAATTCTGCTGCTGAGATCAGTCTTGAAACACGGGATTCAGACAGATTCAGCACCTCGCCGATTTCCTTCATTCGCATGTCCTCCAGATAGTACATCGTGACTGCCAGCCGCATTCTCTCAGGCAGTTCTTCGATGGCATCTGCCAACAACTGCTTCTCTTCAATGCGGCGAGAATCAGCATCAATGTCAACTTCGCGATTGGCGGGCGCTGGCAGTTCTCCCAATTCGTCAGCCCAGCTCTCAGGTCGCGTCAAACGCATGGCGGTGATGCAGTCATCGACGTCTTCCACCGTCAACCCCGTCTGATCAGCCAGTTTCTCGGACGTCAGCGGCGGTGGCATATGCACCGAAGCTGCACGTATCAACGTCCAGTTCTGCAGCACGGCCTGAGGCACGGGGCAATTACGTCGCAGTTCATCCAGAATGGCTCCCCGGATTCGTTGGTAGGCAAATGTGGTAAACGCAATGCCGCGTGACGGATCAAATTGACCAGCCGCCTCAACCAGCCCCAGGATCCCTGCCGACTCCAGATTGTCGTTGTCTACTGTGTCCGGCAGTCCACCCAGCATTCTGCCCAGAATATGGCGCACAAAATAGAGATGTTCCAGGATCAGACGATCCCGAAGATCCATTTTGCAGACTTTGTGATATGCTTTGACAGCAGAATGCATCCGAGTACTCATGTCGTTTTTTCGCGGTGCCAGTTTTTTCAGTTACGACCGACGGCCTTCTATGCAGCGTTGTGACTCAGCTGGAATCAGCCTCCGACTCCGCATCACTCATTGCCCGCAGCACCAACACCAGCCCGCGAACGCACACCGCAGAAATTATCGCTGAGGTGAACGAGCGCAGTACGATTTCTGCAGGACCTACCTGACGCGCAATACCAATCAGCATCACTGCACTGCAGATCAGCAAACCGCAGGCACGTCCCCAGGGGCGTTGGTCGAGAATGATTTCAGATGCGTTCATAGTATTGGTATTTCAGCTACAGGCTGGTGT
>JAYUVA010000667.1:0-19343 GCA_043754375.1 Candidatus Kuenenia sp.
TCACAGAGTCGAACACTATAGATATAACGGTTCACGGCGGCCGGCGACGACGAAGACATCACTGCTGTGGAAGTAATCAGCACACACGGTTGCAGACAGATCCGAACTTCACCGTCCGCTGAAATCCCGGAAGCCATGATCCTGGCCGCGACAGCACGATTCAATTGAACAGTTGACAATTGAGAGCCGACATCCGGTTCATCCTTTGAACCTGCTGAGCGGACTGTTGAATTGCATAAGCACACAATGAACGACTGCCCTGCATGTGAATTTAACCATGCCGCAATCTCAGCACATTCCGTGTCAGACAGCGTGGATGCCGACATGGTGGATGGAAAGGCCAGTTGATTCAATCCCAGTGTTTTCAGATCGGCGGCGGTTACGCCGTGCTGCATCCAGTTCACGGTCTGGCACGAATTGCCCATGGGAGATGCAGCGGCAAACTTCAATGGAACAAAGCTGTCAGGCCTGTTGCCGGCGGAATTCGGCGAAAGTGTCAGCGAGATTTCCGGCAGTCCATCCGGTCCGTTTTCGACGGTGCGTTGCTCCGGATTCCAACTCAGATTGTCCGACCCTTTCCCCAACTCTATCTGCTGTGACCATAGTCCATTGGCATTCAGCATCGAATCATCGCCGTGACTCTGATCGACAATTGAGAATGGCAGCACGGGAATTGTGACTCTTCCGCCCGGCAGAAATCCGACAGGCGCATGTTCGATCATTGCCGCCGCTGAGATACCCAGACGGGCATGACGGACGCCGGTCAACCCGCTGAAAAACATTCGCAACTGATCGCTGGACTGACCTTTGCCGAACGTGACTCGAATCTGTTCAGGCACCGTGGCCGCTGGCGGCGTCAGTCCCGCCTGGCCGGGCCCGGCTGCCGCCAGGGGTTGAATGAAATCAACATCGTTCTCATTGATCATGGGAATCAGAGAACGGTCGCCTGCCTGCTGGATATGGGCTACGATCGCGTTGCGAGACCGCACAGCTCGGCCATCAATCTCAAACGGCTGCGGCCATGGTCGCAGGATGTCATCGGACAGGAACGCATGACCTCCGACGATGACGGCCGATTCCGCATGACGCCGTGCTTCGGCTCGAACACACGCCAACCACATGACATTGAGGAAGCACGCCGCGACCATCAGCATCGCAAGCATCACCCAGACGCTCCAGATCATCAACGTACCACGACGGGAACGATGCTGTTCAGGTTGCCTTTTCTGCAAGCCAGGTTGTGATTCTTTTGATGGGCTGATTTTCATTTCAGAACCGGAACGAACCGTGGCTACCGGTTTGTTGATTTAATCGTAGGGTGCGTGAAGCGAAGCGCAACGCACCAATTGGAAACGCATGAGAAACTGGTGTGTTCCGCTCGCGCTGCACACACCCTACTTGAATCACGACAAAACTCAGAGCGTTCCGCTAACCGCAGGCTGCTGTTGCCGGGTCAGGTCGTTGCCCGGGTTGGCAGGAGCTGCGTTGGTTTGAAAGCCGCCGACAGAACCACCCGTGCTCTGAAGATTTGTACCGCCAGCGTCGTTGCCGCTGCCTTGAAATTCGATGAGTTCGCCTTCACGCCAGTACGACGAAGAACGACCGGCCCCACGATAATGTTCCGTCCTGAACGGCTTCTTTTCCACAGGTTCTTCAGCCAGCCCCAGCAGTTGTTCCATCGTGACACGGTCACTTTCCGACTTCACGTTGACGCCGCCAGGTCCGGCGCCGGTGGGATTGTAAGTCAGCGCGATCAGGCCCTTCTGCTGCGCAAGCAGCATGTAGAGTGCCTGTTTTTCATCCAGTTCGAGAGTGACATTGTGAGACGTCCCGCTGCCCTGTAATGCGGAACCCGCACCTCCACGATTCATGGCCACGACTTTGACGCCTTTGAACAGTGTTGTTGTCATCCCCGTTCGTTCGCTCACAACCGATCCGCCGGTCGACTGCAGGCGATTGCCCGCCCCGGCATCAGTCGTCATATGGACGTCCACATATTGCCCTGTCTTGATCATTCCACTCAGGATCGCAGTGGCGTCATCGACGTTGATCGTCACACCCCGTTTGCCATCCTCGATCTGCAGACCTGGGTAGTCTCCGATGGCGTAGAACATCGACCCCTGCAGCGGAACAGCAGATGGAATTCTCACTTTGGCAATGCGGCCAACGAGAGAATCCAGATTCATAATCGTATCCGGTGCCAGCTTTTCGCCCGATCCCACAGGACCGTTGCCAATGTGTTTCATCGTCATCACCGTACCCGGCTCAATCTCCGTGATGGCCATCGGCATTGTTCGAGCAGGAATCGGCGGAGCCTGAACGACTTCTGTCGCCCAGAGCTTTTTAAAGAGAAAGGTCACGGCGAGGAGACAGATGACCGCAAACGCAGCTACGGTGAGCATCCAGGGAGTCAGCTTCACGACGATATCTCCAGACAAAGTCAGTTCAACACAGGGGAGTTCATTATTGAAGCTGGACATCAGCGGCTGAAGCGGTGCGCTCCATCGCCATTGCGGCATCGCAGTTAATGGAACGGTTGGCTACGCTGAATCCGGTCATCCACAACAAATCCGGACACGCATTTCGCATGGGAACCTGTACGCGAACATGACCCAGGTCCGACGCATAGTTTCCTGGCTCAATTGTGATGACGCATTGCCGTGCCAGAGACGGGCCGAGCAGTTGTTCGACCCGGGTTTTAACCTCGGCTTCGGCCGCCAGCGATGGCATTCCACAGATGCTCAACAAGCGGGCTCCGTTCTGAGCGGCATTGGCCACTCGGGTCTGCGCCGACATGAGCATGGAAAATTCAACGATGGAAAAAATAAGCAGCAGGAAAATTGGCATAACGAGTACCAGCTCCATAGACAAGATCGCGCCTCTGCGACCTGATAATCCGGAGCGATGAACTTTCATGGGCCGAACTCACTGGGAAAATGCTGCTGAACCAATACGCGCCGAAAATGACCCGGGCGTCTCCGTTCTCGTTAATCGGCAGATTATGCCGCTCAGTCTGAGCGTTTCGCAGCCGGGCGTTACCACCCTCGGTTTCCGAATAACTGCAACGCCAGGATGCACCACGTTGCGAATGCGACCGGAACAGCAAATGCCATGACTCGTCGCTTCTGACGCTGTTCGGAAGTTTCTCCTTTGCCCGTTTTATTCACTGTTAGATATTGATTCTTCGTACGACGCAGGCCATGCGACATCAGACCGATCAGGATGATGCCGACTGTACCCATGGTCACAAAGATCAGACTGCAGAACAAAACCTTGAGTGTCGTCAGCCAGCCGAGCCATGTCCCGAGTGCGGCCATAAGTTTCACGTCGCCGCCACCTGCAGTCGCGACCATCCACAGTACGAACAGAATTCCGAATCCGACCGCAAATCCCAGCAGCGAGGACCACAGTCCGTCCATTCCGTAGAATCCCACCTGATAGAAGACGCCTGCCACGCACATCGGTCCTGTCAACCTGTTCGAGATCTTGCGAAACCGCAGATCACAAATCGCGGCAACCAGCGTAAATACGCCGACACACAGCAACAACACGACATGAGCAGTAGTCAGTTCAGACATTGCGCGATATTTCAGTTGAATTCAAGGTGAAGTCACCCATGGGCAACCCTGTTTTTTCAATTGTTGTTTCCGAAGACTTCCGACTGACGTGTTTTCTGGCGAAACTACCTGCAGTTCTGTTTCCACAACGGACGCAGGCACGACGATCGTTACAATCACTGTCATCGGGACACTGAGTCGAAACTGTTCAGTTCACATTATCGTTGAAAATCTAACTATGACCCTCACAGCTCAGGAATCATCGGCTCAGAGCACATACCTCTCAGCAGCCATCGACGCGGCACATGTCGGAGGGCGCGTCCTTCAGGATTGGATCGGTCGTTTTTCCGTGCGGGAAAAGAGTCGTGCCAATCTGGTGACAGAAGCCGATGAAGCGTCACAGGCGGCAATTGTGCAGACTTTGAAGAGCCGGTTTCCGCAACACGGTTTTCTGGGTGAAGAAAACCTCAATGAGCGTGACGCAAATACCGAAGCCTTCTGGATCATCGATCCGCTCGACGGAACGTCGAACTACGTTCATGGTTTCCCGTATTACGCCGTGTCTATCGGACTTTGGGTTCGCGATCACGTCGAGGTCGGCGTCATTTTTGATCCGACGCGAAATGAAACATTTGCAGCGGCCTGCGGAAACGGCGCATCCCTGAACGGTCAGCCGATCAGGACTTCCGGAGAAAGCGACCTGAAATCGGCCATGGCGATGGCCAGTCTGCCTGTGGCGACCGACCGCGAGAATCCCGCCGTCAAACGATTCCTGAATGCACTCACAAAACTGCAAACCGTGCAGCGAAGTGGTTCGGCAGCATTGAATCTGGCGTATGTGGCCAGCGGTCGCATTGATTGCTTCTGGTCCAGCAGCCTGCATCCCTGGGACGTCGCAGCCGGAGCCCTGCTGGTCGTGGAATCCGGTGGAACCATCACAAAGCTCGACGGCAGCAGATTCGATATTTTCGTTCCAGACCTCCTGTCCGCCGCCACTACGCTACTCGGGAGAGAACTCGTAACCGCCTTGCGTTGATTTTCCTCAACGTCTTCTCCAACCGCCGAATACCGCGTAGACTATCAGCATGGCAATTGTCCGATATCTGCTGCTGGTCTTGTTTTCGTCGTCCGGGCTCACCGGATCTGCGATGCTGCGCGCGCAGGAATCCGGAACCGTTCCGCCTGCAACATCGCCTGTTATACCCACCGTCAATGTGCCTGCTGCATCAGTTCCGCAACCTGGAAAACCTGAGGTGCTGCTTCGAACGGAATCTGGTGAACTGATTCCGTACCGAGAACTGCTGGGCGATCAGGTCATTGACGAATTGCTTCAGCGCGGCCTGGAACAGCGGAGCGTGCCGCGTTATACGCTCGCGCAACAGGAACTTTCAGCGGCCATCGATCGCGATGAGATCACGATCAACCTGGAGTTGCAGATTCAGGTCCACCCGGCGGACGAGTGGGTGACGATCCCGATGTCATTTGGCGACGTGTTTGTCAAGCGTTTTGATCACAGGTCCGACGCGATGAAGACAGAGGCCGTACCGGAATTTGGTGAGCAGAACGCGCGGCGTTTGCATCTTTTCGGTGCTGGCCTGCATACAATCAGCCTCGAAATGATGGGCAAGGCTCGATCGCTGGCACCAGGGGTACGTCAGCTCAATCTTAACCTTGCCTCCGCCACAGCATCGCACGCGGACATCAAGTTTGCCGGGCCAGTGGAACTTCAGAGTTTGCCGGTCGGTTCGGTTGACAGGCCCACGCGTGACGAAAAAGGTGTTCGCTCCGTCGAGTTCTGGGGTCTGGCACAGGCGTTCAGTCTGTCGTGGTCGGATGTTGTACAACGCATCGCTCAGAAGCCCGTGATCCAGGTTCTGAATCGCATGAAACTGGATTTGACAACGATTCCCGTGAACCTTACAGGAACTCAGCAGCTGCAGATCAGCGGCAGTCCGATCAACGAAGTTCGCGTCACATTCCCGGATGGATTTCAACTCCAGGAAGTCGATGCCAGGAACGCGAGCGGTATCTCGGTGCTCAATAATTTCGAAAGAACATCAACTTCCGGACCCGAGACAGCACTCGTTCGACTGACGACGGCCACTGAAGGTGCGTTGACGCTTTCGTTTGATCTGGAACTTGCAAATCGTACGTTTCCGCAGGACATCCGCGTTGCGCTGCCTGCCATTCAGGATGCTAACGTGCAGTCCGGAGATCTGGACATTTTGTTTCCAACGGGCCTGCTGGTGCAACAGACCGTGGTTGAAGGAGCGCAGCGAAAGCGCGTGACTTCTGACACGGATCTCAGCGTTGCGGCCACGGCGTTTCGGATGCGTTCGACAGAATCACATGTCGTGCTGCATGTCGAAGAAACCGAGTCGCAGTTTGCTGTTTCACCCGAAATCACGCTGCAGCCCGACACGCAAAACGTGATCCTGACCGCGCGTTATCCGATCAACGTCCTGACTGGTTCACTGCTGGATCTGGCAATTTACTGGCCTGGTTATTCAAGCGGCGAATGGCAGATTCTGCCAGGCACGACCCGGCTGATTTCCGGAAAGACAATTGTTCCGCTTTCACCGCAGCAGTCTGACAGCGAAACGGACGTGCTGCAGTTGACGTTTCGCGAACGGCAGTCCGGGGAATTCATCGTGGAGTTTCGAGCGTATGCTCCGCTGGCGGCAGTGCGTTCCGGAGCAATCCAGCTGCGTTGTCCGGAAATTCAGGCACGACTTGGTCAGCCGTTTGTGCTGATCACAATCGAATCCGATGAATTCTCCATTCGTCCCATCAGCATGGGAACAGGGGAACCGTTGCCGACGGTCCCCCTGCCCGCTCCAGCGGCTACAGTTGCCGTCGAATCAGGCCTCCAGTCAGAAAGCTGGCTGCACGACGATGCGTCGATTCCGATCCGACTGGAACTTCCGGCGCAAGCGCCTTCCGTGCGCGCAAACGTGCGTCTGGGAATGCAGCCGCGCGGTTCCAGAATCGAAGTCCTGGAAACCATCGGTTTTGAAATCGAACACCGCGACCTCGCTGGTTTGGCTCTGACCGTTCCTGCGGGCGTTGAACCAACTGTGCGTATTTCCGGACAGAGCGAAATCCTGCGAGCCACTGAGGTTATTGATAGTGATTCCGAAACACACTGGAGTTTCCGTCTGCCCGAAGCTCGCCGTGGAAGTCTGACTTTTGAAGTCAATTATCACTGGACGCCGACTGGTACCACGGACCCCTTGCCGCTGATTCTGCCGGCGGCTGCAGAAGTGCTGAGCATCGAAGTGGGAACAGGATCGGGCAGCGGATTGTCCGTGCAGGATGCTGCAAACTGGCAACCCGTGTATTCCGAAAAATTCGATGCGGCATGGAAAACCAGCCAGCCAGTGACGACCGTTCCTCTCCGTTGGCAAAAGGGCCTGGCGCTGACATCCATCGACAGTCCGGATTTGATTCTCGCGCGGACTCAGATACTCGGAAATCAGACACTTACGACAACGCTTGCGATTTACGAAAGATTGCCTGGCACGATCATCGTTGAGACACCGCTCGACGTCGGTCTGCCCGCGATTCTGGTTGACCAGCAGTCGATGATCTCTCAGGAAGCCCAGCAGCAGGGCAACGTACAATGGGAAAAAATCGTCGAACGCGGAATTATCCGCTGGACCGTAAGGACGCTCGCAACGCGGCCGGCAACAAGTGGCCGCAGCGGTCCGCATGTTGTGGAATGTCGTATCCGTGACCGCATTCCACAGCAGTCATCACTCTGGATGACTGCGACCCTGAAGCGAGCGACGATCGTGGGTGAATCCCCCGCTGTTCCGGTCGTCTGGTACACCGGATCGCAGGAGGAATTTCAAACAGCCAGTGCGTCGCCCGACTTTATTTCACTCACGCAGCACCCGGCGACTTTCCTGCCGTGGGGCGAGAGTGCTCGTCTGATTGCGGATCGACAATTGAAAGCCATTCTGTCGCCGTATCCGACGGAGATGCAACTGGCCGCGACGGAAACGCTGGACAACTGGATATCAGCGTCCGACCACCACGATTTATTTTTCGGCTCTGCAAAATACGGAGCGTTGCGATTGAATCTGATTCCCTTCGTTTCTTTACTGCTCGTCAGCGCCGTTGTATGCGTCATATTCTTTGTCGTGTTGTCCATACTGCGGCGGATAACGATCATCGTCCCGCTGTTGCTGATCGGGTGCGGGGCGCTGGTAGCGTGGCTGTTTGTTCCTGAATGGACTTCACTCCTGGCACCGTTTGTGGCGATGGGAGTCGTGTGCGGTGCGGTATCAGTGACCTTTCAGCGACTGATTTCTGACCGGCGGATGCGATTCCCGAAAGCGTCGCAGGTGGGTGAGTATCCAACTGTATTTGGTTATTCAGGGATGCTGTCTCATGTAATCGCGGAACAGCCAGAACCCGCAGTAAGTCCGTCCGGAACGAGATCAGAGTTTAACGTCAGTTCCTTTACGCACTGAGTCGAAACTCAAATCACTCGACTCGGAGAGTCAAGCTACGGGATCACATGATGACAATCTGGCATCTGTTGCTGTGCGCATTGCTGCAAGGCCCGACCGGTGTGTCGAGCGACGCAGTTGCTGCGCGCGACGCTGAACTGCCCGGCATGCTGGTGGAACGTGTACCACTGGATAAACTGCGACAGCGAGTTGCCGACAAGGACTATGTTCCTGTACCTCGCAGTCAGCTTCAGGATCTGCTCAAGCACGACCGCAGCGCCGCACCGGCAACCGAAGCATTACCTCGGATTCGCGAAGCACGTTACGTGGCCCGCCTGAACGGAACACACCTGGATCAGGGTCATCTGGAATTTGACGTTTATCCCGAGTCACGTCCATCTGATACTGGTCCCCTGCTGATTGGCCAGACAAATTTACAACAGTTGAAAATCGCCGATGAACAGGGTTCCATCGAGCTGGCATCCGATTCTGCGCGACGCCTGTTTCTGCTCAAACCCGGATTTCCCGGAAATCTGACGGGATCATGGACGTCGGATGGCCTGGTCGCCGGCGACATTGTCACGTTTCGACTTGAACTGCCGGCGGCGACGATCTCACGGTTTGAGCTGCTGACAAATCCGAACATTCTGCTGACGAGTGCTGGCGGTCTGGTGCTGGACCCGGAACCGGTGCCCGCAACCAGCGCGGATGGTGAACTCAGAAAGTGGACCATCCTGCCTGGTGATGCGGCTCGGCTGACCTTGAGTTGCCGCGAACAACGCCAGTTGCAGTCGCTGGATCCGATGCCGCTCGCATCGTTCAACGCAACTCATGAGCTGGCTGGCGACATTCTGAAGTCCCGCTGGACGATTGGCCTGCCAACGGAACTGAATGGCCGCGCTCGATTGACAGCGAAGATTTCCAGCGCAGTCCGCGTGGCTGACGTCACACTGGAAGATAATCGTCCGGTCGAATGGCAGGTCACGGAAGAGAACCAGCAGCAGATTCTGAGCATGCTGTTGCCGGAAGCATCAGAATCCACAATCCTGAACATCTCTGCGGCCTCCGTGTTGCCTCAGACTGAATCCTGGGAGCTGCCCATACTTTCACTGGCTCAGTGGTTCAGTCGCAACGATGAACAGCGAGGACCGATCCAGTCGATCATCGGTCAGATCAGCGTGTTGATGCCGAAAACCGTTCATCTTGACGAATGGACACTCGTCGGCATTCAGGAACGCGACATCGTGAATGGCCCCGATCAGAGTCGCGAATACCAGCTCACGCAGTTTTTGCCTGAAGCCTCCGCCATTGCGCGGACGTCCATGAGTGAACCACGGCTCACGGATTCCGTCGTCACGCTCGTTGAACCTGCGGGACGCCTCGCAACAGTTCGATGTCTGGTGAATGTGCATTGCGAAGGAGCATCGGTGGTGGAATTACAGTGGCCTGTGTCACAGGGCTGGCAGGTAATCGCGGCGCGCTATGCATCTGATTCCCGCGCGTTGTTCTTCGAATTTCCGCAGCCTGATCCTGAAGCAGCCACATCGCAACTGACGTTGCATTTGCCTGAATCTCTCGAACCCGAAGCGTCTCGCGTCGTTGAGATTCAGTTTCGCCAGTCTGATGACTCAGACACTCATACCATCAATCTGCCACTCGCGGAAAATCGCCGCATCGAACGCATCAGTGCGGTCGTTGTGTTTCCGCCCGCGTTTACGCTCAGCACGGAATTACAGCGTCGCTGGAGTGCCGGACGACCTTCGCTTTCACCGGAAGAAGTCCGCAATTCAATGGGATGGCTACCCGAATCGAAACTGAGTGGCGGCGGGAAATTCTATGCGGTCGGTGCTTCCCAGGCAAACCATCTGGCTGCTGCGGTCGCTGCCGACACCTTATACAAAAACGTCGTTGAACTGGAACATGCCGTGCGGATTGTGGAAGGCAAAATCGTAGAAACATCCCGCATCCGTCTGCCCGCTGACCGGCAGTTCGGTGAAACTCTCACGCTGCTGGTCCCGTCTCGCGCCGCAAATGAATTGCGGTGGTCCATCGACGGTGAACCGATTCCGGCGCGACGCGACGACGCGGCTGGCGAACCGCAGGAATGGCACCGCTGGGCGCTCAATCTGGAAGGACGAGAATCAGGCATCGCAACCGTAATTCGCTGCGAATCCAGACAACCTGCCGGGCAGGACATTGTCGCGACTATTCCGATGCCCGACATGGACCTTCCGATTCATGGATCTCTGCAACTGTTCTCTTCTGATGAAGGACAACTCACATCGCCCGGACTGAAACCCGCTGTATCAGAGAATTCAGCGAGCTCAAGTGCTGACGACCAATCGACAACCTGGGAACTTCCGGCTGTACCGGCAGTCGTAAGGTTGGTGCTGGGCCAGAACCCCGGGATTCGGTTCGGCCAGACGATCGACGTGCATATGCTGCACATGATTGACGAACACCGAGGTGGCCTGAATCAGCAGGTTCTCGCAGTCGCCGACGTCAGTCGCAGTGCGGGACAGAATTCTCTGCCCCTCGCGTTGCCTGCGGGCGTGCGACCATTAGTTCTTGTGAACGGCCATCGGGTCCAGTTACAGGAAACGGAAGACGGGCTTGCCATCCCGCTGCCTGTTTCGTCTGTTGATTGTCAGGTGATGTTGACGTGGACCGAACCGGCGGAACGGCCAGACACCGTCACCGGCAATCGCGAACTCCCTCGACTATTTCTGCGCGAACTCTCTGCGCCCCAGTGTACACATCATTTGCTGGTGAGTCCACAACTGGAACTCCGCGCCACAGCGACCGAGTTTGCAGCCTCCGATTCGACCGATGTGCTGCATATTCTGGACCGACTGTTGACCGCAACGGAATCACCACACGGAGATCTTCGGCCCATTCCGGGCACCAGCGCGCCGGCTGAGATTCGCAGTTTCATCTCGCGTTGGCAACTCGCGACAACGCAGGACTGGCAGCAGCGCACACTCATCGACACGGTAGAGTCTGAGATGCCGATTATCATTCACGTCACTCAGTTGCGTCGTCGAGTGGCAATTGCCGTCGGCGTGGCGCTGCTGCTCGTGGCGCTTTGCATCGTCCTGCGAGACACGGTACTGGAATACCGACTGACGTATGCATTCACCGCGTTCAGCGTGTTGGGACTCAGTTTCCTGATGACCGTTTCAATTGCAGAAGCAATCATCACTGGAACATTCTGGGGACTGCTGATCGGCCTGACTGTCATCACCATGGCGCGCTGGCAGTGGCTGCAATTGTTCAGCAGGCGGACGTTTGTGCGATCGACTGCGGCGACAATTCTGCTGCTGATCACAATTCATCCATCCGCCGGACAGCAGCCAGCCGAATCAGAAGCATCCGTAACGACGGTTGCTGTTCCACAAGGCACTGAAATTCTGCCGGATGTGCTGTTGCCGGATACGCCGCTTCCGGACAGCGACGTCGCGTACGTCCGAAAAACAGTCCTCGAAAAATGGCAGCAGAAGTTCGGAGCAGAACAATCGTCATTGCCCGCTGCGGTCGTCACGTCGCTTCACACAGAGATCGTTGCGGAATCTGCCGAATCCGTCGAATTGCTGCTCCGACTGGAAGTCGCTGCCGTCAGTGGCGACGAACTATCCTACCTGCGAATTCCTTTGCAGGGTTCCAGACTTGTGCAATGCACGATGGACGGCAACAAAGTGCTGCCCGAACCCGAGGGGCCGGACGCGATTCTCATTCCTGTCCCTGCTTCATCACTGCTCCCGACGCGCACGCTGGCACATTTTGCCGTCGATGCGCGCGGCAGTCGTAGCGACGAAAGTTCACAGCACGACACGCCTGACGACGATCGCGACAACGACACAGTGCCCTCCGCTGCTGTCGATGCGGGACCACTCGCCGCCTTCACCGTACATCAGATCGAATGTCGCTTGCGGCCCGTGACGGCACGCCAGGCTTCGGGTTTGCAGTTTCGCCTGCCCGCGCTCCCCTGCCCGGTCGCTGAAATCAAAGTTTCCGCGCCCGCAGGACTTTTTACAGGCGTCCGCGCGCAGACTCCGGCGGGCGTCGTGCAGTGGAAACCGACGGATGGTGCCATTCGACTCAACAGTCTGGCAATGTCCGAAGGGATCGACATGCGATTGTTTCAGGCGGATAACGAAAATGGCAGTCCGCAACTGGCCACAGTCGAGATCCTGACCATTGCCGAAGCCGTCGCGGAACAACCGGTGCTTTCCTGCTTCTGCCGCTTTTCCCGCTGGAATCCGCTCGCCCCTGAAGTCCGTTATTATGTGCCTCAGGGCTATCAACTGGTTTCTGTCGATAGTGTTAACGGCGGAGACCTGTTGTGGTCCACTCAGGATCGGATCGCCACAATTCTTCTGCCAAATGGCATCGGAAATGAGTTTGTCCTTTCGCTGCAACTCAAGTCGACGGCATCGACACCACTGCTGCAGCGCAAAATTCCTATTGCTGAACTGATTCAGTTTTTTGACTGTGTGCCCCCCCCAAATCTGTTGCTGGCGGTGCGGGTCAATCCCGTATTCTCGGTGTTACCGATCGAAGACAACCAGGTCACCCCCCTGGCTTTCGCCGACGCCCAGCCGACATGGGGACAATGGCTGCGTCGTTCCGACAGTGTCTTTACCGTCCCCAGCGGAATTCCTGAGTGTACGGTCCGCCTGACTGCTCGCAACAGCCTGAACGAAGTCCGGATCGATCAGAGTTTCACACTCCAGAATCAGCGTATTGACTGGAAGTGTCAGATCGATATCGATACGTCGGTACTACCCGTGTTTCGACACCGGCTGACGATCAGCTCCGACATTGAAATTACAGATGTGCAGGTCAATGCCGGTGAAGCAAACCGCCTGGCGACGTGGCATCGTCGAGGCGATCGTCTTGTCGTACAACTGAAGGAAGGCACGACGGGACTGCATGTTCTGAAGATTTCCGGACGGCAACTGCTGCGTCCGGACGATACACAAATCTCGCTCCGCACTCCTCATGTACACGATGCAAAGATCCAGGATTCTCGCCTGGAACTGATCGATCAGGACGGCCTCGGACTCGCGTTTGAACAACCGGGGACCGCCGTTCCGAATGAAAGCACCGAAAGCCATGATCTCCTTCAGCCAGGCATTCCCGTCAGAATGGATATCCTCAATAGACCCGACCCCATTGTCCTGCAACGTCTGAGGCCCGTCGAACCTTTCGGCTCAATTGCCGTCATGCGTTCTGTCGATCAGGCTGCTTTTGTCGTCCATCTGTCTCAATGGTCCGGTAGCCTTGGCCCGCTCGAAATGAAGTTCGCAGCTGATACTGAGTTTCTGACAGAACCTTCTGTGCTCGTCGATGGCCGGCAATTGCCTTTGATTCGCGACGCCAATCAATTCGTCGCTGGCCAGGATGTGATTCGGGAACTCTTTGACCAGCCGGATTTCGCGATCGTGTGGAGCATGCCCATCCCTGAATCCGTGCATGGAAAGGAATCCATGACCTTTCCATGGCCAGAGATCTCGGACCGCATTCAATGGACGGATCGACAGCTGATTCCGCTCGACGGCACGCCAGGCACGATCAATACGACAGCAGGTGACACGGCGATTCCTGCATGGCTGAAGGATTCCAGCGCGCTGGGATTCGGCAAGGATCTGGCCGCGTTGAAAGTACGTATTTTCGAGGACGCGGTTGAGCTGTCAGATACCGGAATGCAATTGATCGTTCCCCTGAATACCGTCGGAGACGATCCGAAAACAGCCCCCGTGCGGACATTGTTCGCAGTGTCAGACTCTACGCTCTGGTCCAATCCGAATCAGTCCGCCGTTGGTCAGACGACGTTGATAATTTTCGCAACCCGCACGCCAGCACGCTGCTCACTGATCATTCCGAACGGAACCGTCGTCACGGAGCTCGAGACGGCAGAAGCGATCCGCTGGGAAGACACTGCACGCGAAAAAGTGACGGTGGATCTCACGAAATCGGTGACCGTAATTCAGATTCGGTGGATGAGCGAACGTGCGAAAAATGGTTTCGCATCCACGACGCTGCAATTTGCCGCTCCATTTCCCGCTGATTGCGAAACTCGCCGCAGCGTGACGGTGGCCAGTTCCGAAGGAGAACGACCACAGTTTTTGGGGGACGTGCGAGCCGTTCCGGTCGGCGAACTGGACACTGTGCTTCGTGCAGAACTGGCCAACGGATTGACACGTTTGCAGCCGGACACTTCGACACCGGTCAGTACCACAACCGAGCAACTCCCGACGTCCGACGAAATGGCTATCCAGTTGAGTGCATCACGCACGGAGTTCATTCAGGGATTCACGGGGAAATCGCAGCGGACTGTCGCAATGGCCAGTGGCCATCCGATCGACAGCTCACGAATTGAAGTTTTCAGCCGCAAGCGATTGCAGTGGCCAACCGTGGTGTCGATCGCCGCAGGGTTTCTGGCGATTGCCGGTGCCGCGCTCGGACAATCCATGCAATCGGATGTCACCGCACAAGTCACCCGGATTGCCACACAATCGTCAGACTTCCAACGATCAAACAGTAAATCGCAAACCAGTGCAGGCGGTCGGCCACCAGCAGGCGAATCAGCCAGCACAAACACAGCACACCGACCGCAAAACTGATCGGTATCATCGCCCGAAATTCAGCCTAAGCGGCGGAGTCTGACGAAGCAAGCGATCTTTGGCGAGGGCATTCCCGTTGTCTGACTCTCCAGGGCGAATGCCCTCATATCCGATCAGCATAACCTCATGTTGCAGCAGATCGACAAACACAGGGATCAAGTCTCGGTTTTGTTCGCCAGCGCCAGTGTCCGCTGATTGAAGCGAGGATTCCGGACCTGGAACCACAAATGAACACAAAGAGACACGAATGGAATGCGTAACATTCGTACTACTAACGTGGAAAATTTGTGCAGGACGCGAGGAATCTCGTTCAGGATCCTCATAAGTCGATTGATACCAGGATGTTGAAAAGCGATGATGGCCGTGACCGATTCGCGGCTGATTCCATTGGTCCTTTTGTGAGTTTCCAGGGATTGCTGTACTGCGGCACTCAGACTGCACATCAAAGACTCTGCCGTCGCGATCGACCCGATCCACCAGCGTTGATTGAATCATTCGGCGATCAGTTACCAGCCTCACCCATAAGCCCCTGAGCTTCCTTCCGCAACAGTTCGATCGTCAGCTTTCGATTCCAGGGGATTGAATCGGCCAGTTCTTTATCCGCCAATTCGTGGGCCGTTTTCAGGTGCGCGCCCGCCGCTTCAGCATTGCCAAGGTGATGTTCCGTCAGGACTAGAAAGTAGTGCGTGTAGGTCTTCGATGTGTTTTCGCTGCCAGCATGGTTGATGATCCCTTCAAGATATGGCTTCGCTTCGGCATACAGCCCGGCCCGCATCAGGATGGCTCCCAGACCATTCAGGAATTGCGGATTTGCCGGCTCTGCCTCAACTGCAGCCCGGCCGAGTGCAATGGCGTCGGCGTAGTTCTCAATCGCATTCGGAGCGAGAGCACAGGTCCAGGCGGCGAGGTGCTTTGCGATCGGCTTGTCAGCGGCCGTCCTGGTTCTCAGCATCGTGCGGCAACTTGCCTTGTAACTTTCCGAATCGTCGAGCTTCAGTGACAACAGGGCTGCCTGGTAATACTGGTCGTATTGGCCAGCCTCGTTCGAAACGACAGAATTCAGATCCTGTTTCGCCTTTTCCAATTCGCCCAATCCTGCCAGAAGCTGTGCCCGTGCGATGAGCGACGCCGGTGACTGGTTGTTGAGTTCCACACAGTGATCGGCCAGCTTCATCATTCCCTCACGGAATTCCGGGGCAGGACAGGCAGCAATGTCGGCCGCAGGGATCCATGTCAGGTTGCTGACGTCGTCAGACTTCAGCTCAACCGCTTTCTGGAGATCAGCAAGCGCTTCATCGAAACGAGCCAACCGAAAACTGCAGGCCGCCCGTCTCTTGTAGCGATACGAGGAAAGCGGTGTCAGTGTGATTGCCCTTGCGTACGCTTCGAAGGCGTCGTCATCCTGCTTGCGAGCGACGTGTACATCCCCCATCGTACTCCAGTAATCCCCATCCTCCGGAGCGATGGCGAGAAGTTTTTCCGCAGTGGCGAAGGCTTGATCAAGCTCGCCATTCCGTAGTTGCTCCCCGACAAGCCAGTTCAATCCGGGGGCATGCAGTGGATCGATTGCCAGCGACTTTTCGAAGTTCCGCTTCTCCTCGGCCGTGTTCCCCACCAGGTGATACCCCTGGGCGACGAGACTCCAGCTGCGAGGATTCTCAGGCTGCAGTTCAATGATCCGATCGTAGTCCAGCAGTGCTTGTTTGGTGTCCTTCTTGTGATCGGCATAGAGAGTTGCTCGGCGTTCCAATACGTTGAGGTCCGTCGGGTGTTGCTCCGCGAGTTGATTGAGAAGTGTCAGCGCTTCGTCATGGCGTTTCAGCGTCACCAGAGTTCCCTCAAGGGCCATCTGCATTCGAAGCAGGTCGGAACGATAAATGGCAAACGTGGGGAATTCGCTCGTCAGCCGTTCCAGGATGGCGATCGCCTCCTGCTCGCTCTGCAGTGCCTCGTCCAGGTTTCCGACTTGATGCAGGTAACCCGCAAAACTGCCAAGCTCAAAGGCCTGTTGATGCCGAACAGATTTTGCGGGATCCTGTTCTGCATTGTTTCTGGCTATACTCATCGCCTGCCTCCACAGGGCGATTTGTAACTCGGGGTTGTGTTGTGTGTTCGCCAGTGCGATCAGGAAATTTCCCCCTGACGTGGAGAGAGACCCCTCGCGCCGAAGATTCTCGATATGAGCTTCCGAAATCGGTCCACTCAGTTGCAGATCTTCACTCACCTGGATGCCCAGCAACTCACACGCCCGCTGCAAATGGCTCCTCGCGAGCGACACATTCCCGGCCTGTTCTTCGAAATAACCCAGGGCTCGCAACACATTGCTGAGTTGCCCTGAAAGATTCTTGTTATCCGGTGCTTTCTGAATTTCGTTTTCGATCAGTGGCACAGCAATCCGGAGTTCACGAATGGCGTCGTCCAGCCGCCCGCACTTATGCAAAAGAAAGCCGTAGCCGTAGCGAGTATTCCATTGTAATGATCGATAGGCAGGCCCGCATGCCACGCATTTCGCCACCAGCTCATCGGCGTTCGCGACGGCGTTTTGATACGCATTCAGAGCATCGGCCGGTCGCTCCATGGACGTGTAATCCATCGCCAGGGCAAAAAGCACCTGGGCTCGTAAATAGAGGGCCTGTTCATCCGCCGACCGCGATTCCAGAAGTTTGTCGAGCGCGCCGTCCGCCGCTTCAAGCAACTGAACTCGATACTGCTCCATGCTAGGTTGCTCGCTGAGGTTCCACTCGGTGATCTTTCCCACGATCTGCTGAACGATGTCGAACGACTGCCTGTAATGCTCCTCCGCCAGTTGTCGTTCCACTTCAGCCTGTTGCTGCGATGTTTCCGCCGCCTGCTTCGACGCCAGTGCTTCCGTCGCGCGGGATTCGGCGAGTGTGAAATTGTGGCTCGCGTCCTGGAGTGCTTCCTGCGTCTCTTGTCGCGAGTTGGACAACGTGTTATTGGCAATGCTAAGCCCGACGACACCCATCAACAGCCCCGTGACGATCATGCTGCTGAATCCAACGGTCACTTTGTTTCGCCGGACCAGTTTCCCAATTCGATAATGCACTGTCGGCGGGCATGCCAGCACGGGTTCATCATTCAGATACCGCTCCACGTCGGCGGCAAACGCACTGGCGGATTCATAGCGCCGATCGCGTTCTTTTTCCAGCGCCTTCATCACAATCCAGTCCAGTTCGCCCTGCAGTTCCAGCTGCGAATGCTTCGGGGCGCGGGATTGAGGACTGCTGGATGTGGCGAAGGCAGCGGCCTTGAGCGTGCTGAAGCGCTGACTGGGTCGGGGAGGCTCCGTCTCCCGGATCATGCGGCGGACTTCGTCGATTCCGATGTTTCGCATCGACTCGCGATCGAACGGTGTCGTGCCCGTCAGCAATTCGTACAACAGCACGCCCAGCGAATAGACGTCGCTGCGCGTGTCGATGTCCAGGCCACTGACTTCGGCCTGCTCGGGAGACATGTAGAGCGGCGTGCCGATCATCTGCGACACCTGAGTGAACAGAGTCCGCTCAGTCAGTTCCTGATCAATCGCCTTGGCGATCCCAAAGTCGATGATTTTCACCACCGGTTTTCCATCGTGCAGCGTCACCAGAATGTTGCTGGGTTTCAGGTCGCGGTGAATGATTCCTTTTAGATGAGCGTGCTGGACTCCGTGGCAAACATCAATGAACAACTTCAATCGCTGATCGGTATCCAGTTTTTCACGACTGCAGTAGTCCGTGATCGGAATGCCTTTGACCAGCTCCATCACAAAGTAGGGTCGCCCCTGTTCCGTGGCACCGGCATCGAGGACTTTGGCAATATTCGGATGATCCATCAGCGCCAGTGCCTGACGTTCGGCTTCAAATCTCGCGACCACCTGCCCGGTGTCCATGCCGGGCTTGATGATCTTGAGAGCCACTCGGCGTCGGATCGGTTTGGACTGCTGCGCGTGGTAAACCGTGCCCATCCCGCCTTCGCCGATCTGTTCGAGCAGCTTATAGGGGCCGATCAAAGCGTGGCTGGCGATATCGACGAGTGGAGGCTGATCGAGGGCTGAGTCGAATTCCAGCTCTGTGGGATTCAGCATCGCACCCATGCGATCGACAGGACTGGCACTCGACGCAGCCGCAAGCAATTGTTCCACCTGTTTTCGCAGCGACGCATTCCCCACGCAGAGTTGATCGAGCACTCGCGATTTTTCGTGATCGGTCGCCTGCTGGCGAACCGCACAAAAAATCTCACGGAGCCTTTGTTGGTCATTTGCATGAACGTTCACGGAGTTAACCCTTCATAATCAACTGCAGATCAGCACACGGGAGGCTACTGCCCAAACCCATCACATTCCATGTTCCAGCCGCTATTCGAGTCGAAGACCGACGTTTACAACGGGTGCGATCTGTCCAGTCCGTCGAAAGAGGCGGGATTCTGACTTTTGTCTTGATGCTGTGGCTGGAGTTGCAGATTTGAATTCCTGAGCGAATTGTTTGCCGATCTCCACTGAACCGAATCGAGTGTTCCCCATCCGGCTTCATGCCTTGTCATTACCCACATCTTTGATGCATCCATTCAGACAAGATCGCCTGTTTACGGGCAGCTTGCCGTGGTACATGTTTAACCCGAGCCAACGGCGAGGCGACCGGTTGAAGTAATCCTCGCCGTTGGCTCGGGTTAAACGAAAAAAGGCCCATTCCTCATGGAAGTTGTGG
>JAYUVA010000668.1:0-3428 GCA_043754375.1 Candidatus Kuenenia sp.
AACCCTGAGCCGCAGGCGACGGCATCACCGGAAACCGTCGCCTGCGGCTCAGGGTTAAACAAATTTGCTGGCTGTGCATACTCAATCAACAGACCGCCAGCTGCGGGTAATTTTCCTGAAAAAACCGGCGGCTAGCGCCTTGCCGCTCCCGAGAACAGCGGTATTCCGACAGACCCCTGGAGATTTGTTCATGCGACTCACTCACCTGTTATTACTTGTTGGCCTGACTCTGATGGTCATCCAGGGAAAGCCAAGCACCGCCGCGATGCCGCAGATTGATCCACCGACCTCGCAGCACTCTTCGCAGTTGACATCGAACACTGCCAGCGCCGATGTGCGGCAATCCGCATCCGATCCGCTCGGAATCGACTCCGGGTTCTGGAGAACTGAATACACCGCACGTCCTGCGGAACAGGATCCGACCACAAACGACAATCCAATCGCATCTTCCACAGAAACACATTCCGGAACACCGCAATTCGAAGCTGCGAACCTTGCCACGGACAGAACGCCTGATTCGATTGTGTCCGGTGACAACATGGTCATTGGCCCGGTCGAAATCCTGGTCACCATCGGACACGCAGAAATTCAGGCCGCCAGGAAACCCGATGAACTGCCAGCGACCAATCTGTCAGACTGGGATTACGCGGTTCTGAAATCGTCCGGAAGTGCGACGGTTGGATTCACAAAGTCCGGCCCTTCCATGACATCCGCAATCGTCGGCTTCGTCGGGATCATCATCGTGATCGGAGCTTACGTTTCTTCCGGAAGTCGCAGATAATAAAGCCCCGGATGCTCTCAGCGTGAATCCGACATCAGGACGGACTGTTGATAGCTGAGAAACGGAACTCTCTGAACTCTCTTCGATTTCAGGTCCACTTCCCATTTCGCAATCAGACGATGATCGTCTTCGCTTAGATTTCGAGTCAATTGATGAGCGGCTCGCAGATGCAGATTGTCACCCGGGCGCAGATCCAACTCAACGCTGATTGGCATGCGACCGTTCAGACCCCGGAGCGCTTCGTTGAGCGCGATTCGCGGTTCGGGAAGCAGGCTGCTTGGATGCAGAATAAAGTTTAGTCGCGCCATCCAGTCGGCATACGCCAGATAGTGTTCCACCTGATCTGTTTCGGCCCACTTGCGCGTCTCGACGCGATACGTGAATGACGGCGACGACAACACCAGTGTCTCCTTCATCGGGTCGTACGACTGCTCAAACTTTGGATGCAGCTGGAAGGCAATCGCGTCTGCCGCACGTTCTGCAGAAGGTGTTTCTTTCGCTCGCAATTCCGTGATGTACTCCGTGGTTCTTGGTTCAAGGGAATCTATCTTGTGCCGAATTTCATCGAACGTCAGTGTCGTGGATAAGTCACGAGAATTGTTCAGGATCGTGAATCGTCGCTCGACCGGATCAAAGATCACCACTTCATCGGCGGCATTCACATAGTCATAAATTCTCCCATTGTGACACAGGCTCAGGCTGCTGCTCAACATCTCTCCTGGTGCAGCCGCTTTTTCCAGATCATAAACATGCGTGGAAATCCGCAGGCCCTGTCCAAAGCAGACAGACCCAAAACTCAGGATTGACAAGAGCAGGATGCACCGAAATGCCATGAAAATTCTCCCGCGGTTGTGATCCAGCAGTCAGCAACAAAGGAAAAACACATCCCGAGTTCGGTGCTGCACTGCCTGCAACAACAGATCGCAGTCGTTGTATAACAGCGGACGGATTTGCGACTCAATGAGATTCATGGCGTTGCGCTGCCACAAAACGTGACAACTCCACAGCCGATGTCAGTTTTCGGCAAATTCTGCCAGAATGAAGCCAGTTGTCGTGCTTCGTTGTGAGCGAATTGACACTCACCCCGGATGGCGATGTCTGATCGTTCCTGCCAGAACGCCAAGGCAGTGATCGTCGTAAGGATGAAACGACAATCAAAATCTCGATTGTTCAGTTGCCGCACGAAAAACTCCCCGATTTGACGCAGGGGTTTGAATTTCGTACAATCCACAGGCTGCGTGATTGTCCTGCCTGTTTCAGATCCTGCCTCAAATCAGTCTTTACTTTCGCGACTTGAAATAAAGTCCGTTTACGGTCTGGCTGCCTGTTTCTGGCATCCCTGTGGACCGAATCGACAGCCCCCTTTGTTGCGTTGAGGGACCGACGCTTGATGATGGAACGGATTCTCTCCCGAAATCGCCGGAGGTTCAATGCGTTGTCTGGTGTTGGGTAGCGTGATGATTTCGCCGATGAAGACGGAGAATATCAAAAGCTTTTGGTGTTCCGGTCCGGGAAGGCGCTACAATCACGCGAATGGTGGACGGCGTGGAACGATTCCTCGTACGAGGCGTAACTGCGATCCGCCAGGCGTTGCTGATTGACACCGACCGAAGGGTTGTGCATAAAAATACGGCGGTCGATGCCGAGCAGGAATCCTCGAATATCCGGGAAATCGTTCGACGATTGACCGCTCAGACAGAATAATCTCCCCTCCTTTTCGCAACAAATCCTGGTGATGGACGCTTTTCGGATCGAATCGATTGTGGTACGACATCTCGAATTTTTCGGGGTGTCTTTTGTTAAGTGACCTAAATAAGGGAGTTAGACAGTATGAAGAAGTTTGTGGTGCTGTGTGTGATGGGGCTGATGGTATCAGCGTGCCAGTTGACGTCTGCGGCCGATCTGAAGTCAGGTTTGCAGGTTGATGCGTATCCGGATGCGTTCAATGTCACGGACGTTACCGGGCCACTTGCCGGAAAGAAACTCTGCTACCGATGTCAGTACGGTGCCCGTCCGGTTGTGAGCGTTTTTGTGCGTAAGATGGACGAGAATACTGCGAAGCTGCTGAAGCAGATCGACGAAGTCGTCGGCAAGCAGGAAGAAAAGAAAATGGCAGCCTTTGTGACCGTGCTGTCGGACGATCCGGATGCTCAGGAAGCCGCGTTGAAGAAGACTGCGGAAGATCAGAAAATCACGCACACGCCGTTGACAGTGTTTGAAAACGCTGTCGGGCCGACGAAGTACAAGATCGACGAAAAAGCGAACGTCACAGTGATGATGTGGGTTGACAGCAATGTTAAGGTGAATCATGCCTTCGCTGCCGGTGATCTGTCAGATGAAGCCATCGCAAAGGTCATCGAAGACACTGCGAAGATTCTGAACTAAGTGATCGGTCGTCGCACGAATAAACACACGAAGCTGAGGTATCCTGCAAGGTACCTCAGTTTTTTTTTTGCGCTGAGTCTTCGCCGAATCGCCGCAGACTCAATGCGAGTGCATTAAGACTTCCGTATGGATAGATTCTTTTGACGGGTGATTGGTGTGGATCGTGATGTGGCCGCTTTTGGATTCGGTTTTCTGGACATGAGGACGACCGGGTGGGACCGAGATTTCCAAGGCATAACGATGCACCGGGCCGGTCGAGCTG
>JAYUVA010000669.1:0-4813 GCA_043754375.1 Candidatus Kuenenia sp.
GTTCAGAGGATTTTGTGCGGTTTTTCCTGGGGTGCGCCGTTGTCACGGCGACCCCAGGCTTTGTTGTGAAACCCCGTTGGGGTTGGGTGCGCATGGAAAAAATGTGGGTAATGTCAAGGGCGATGGCCCTGGCTATTTGAACTGCTGGCCCTTTGGGCCGAAACAAACAATTATGTTCCAAAACCACGGAATAGTTCATGGACGGGTTCTAAGATTCCCTGTTTAATCGAAAAGACTTCTTTGACATGGCACCCGCTGCAGGACACAATATTAAGGGTTATAGATTTTCCGGCACATGGACGTGCTCCGACAGGGACTCGGACAGGCCGTTTGCGTAATCGGAAAGCCAGAATGAACGTAACCTTATTGCTCGTGTCTTCCGATCGCAGCTTTGTCAGCACCGTGCGGAATTGCGCCAAAGGGATCACATCGCTGAACCTGGAAGTCGTGCCGTGTCTGGAAGATTCCATTGCCCATCTGGAACGGCAGGATATTGGGATCGCGTTGATGCACGTTCAGTCGCGGGAGGACGCAACGCTGTTGCAGAAAATCGTCAAAGATCAACACGATCCGACGCACTCCACGCCCGTGCTGGCCGTCATCGAAGACAGCCTGGGGGGGCAAATCACCCTGGAGTTGCTCCGCGTGGGACTCATGGACTGTCTGACACGTCCTTTGGACAAGAATCGTCTGACGTTTCTGATCGATTCATTGACACTCAAAAAACGATCTGGATGGATGCCGGGATTTGCCATCCCAGCGAAGTCACGCAGGGACATCGCCCCCGGAAACAGGCCACCGGCAGCAGCGGAGACTTTTCTGTATTCATCGCCGCTGATGCTTCGACTGGTGGAACAAGTCCGACAAATCGCCGATCGCCAGCACACGATTGTCATCACGGGGGAGACGGGTACCGGCAAGACACATCTGGCTCGATTCATCCATCACAACTCTTCCTGGCGGCAAGGGAATCTGGTGCATGTCGATTGCGGAGCTGTGCCGGAGAACCTGATCGAAGGGGAGTTGTTCGGATATCGCAAAGGCGCATTCACAGGGGCGTCCCAGGACTATGAAGGAAAGTGCGCAGCGGCTGCAGGTGGCACACTGTTTCTTGACGAAATTGATGCGCTGTCGCCGGCCATGCAGTCTCGACTGCTCCGCCTTACAGACGATCGTGTTTATTCACCGATCGGTGTGGTGCAGGAAAGAAAGCTGGATGCCCGCATCATCGTCGGGACGAATCGCAACCTTGCCGAGGAAGTCGCGGCCGGTCGGTTTCGGCAGGACCTGTATTTTCGCCTCTGTGTCTTTGAACTGCAGGTTCCTCCGTTGCGAAAACGTGCTGAAGAAATCCGCCCACTTGTGGCACACGTGATGAATGCGGTCGCTGCGGATCACGGGACGGATGTTCCGGGGATGGAAGAAAATGCGTGGCTGGCTCTGGAATCTTATGACTGGCCAGGAAATGTGCGTGAACTGAGAAATACGGTGGAGCGATTTATGGCCTTCTGCAGCAGCGGCATGGTGCAGCTTGCGGATTTGTCGCCATCAATCCTTCGGCAATCCCAGCGGGAAGGTGCAGCCCCTGCGGGCGAAGCGGCAACCAGCTCGCCTGTGATCGATCGACGGGTGGCCTCGAAGTCTGCGGCTACTGCCGAACCGTCTATGTCTGATTCCTGGATCAGGCGCATCGCCCCGACAGCCACGGCATTGGGGATCAGTCGTGCGCGAGGTGAGGTCGGGAAAATTGTACAGATACTGCGTGAGACCGAAAACAACCGCACGCATGCGGCACAGGCACTCGGGATCAGTCGCGAAGCCCTGTACAAGAAACTGCGCAAATACCAGTTGCTCGACTTTCATGTCAACTAAACCTGCCGCTTAGACTCCGCGCGGTCATGAGTGAGACAATTGGTGAGCGGCATGCGTCAGCTTGCCGGTACAAAAACGAGGTATCGGAGGGCTTACGCCGCCCCGCTCGTCGGACTCAGTTTCGGCCGCGCGGAGTATAAGTCCAGTTTCTCCTGCCGCCGCCGTGGATCGAAATGTGGAACAGGGCGGCAGGAAAATGAGGCGCAGGTGTTTTGTCCGCAGATGAACGAAGATCAATCACACAGCGACCGGCGGATATGAATTCGGCTTGATGAGCGTAGATCAGTGATGATCAGTGTTCCGCCTGTGGTTTGTTTTTTGCCTTCTTTCATTTCTCGCGGCAACTGCGATTCCCTCCGTACTACTAACGACTGAATTCTTGTTGTGCCGCGAAGATTTTCAGGCGGCGGTTTGCAGAAGTTGTTCTCGTGCGTAAACTTCTTCCTCACCAGGGTTTGGCCTCGGTGACTGGCAAATCGCAAAGTAGCCGTCACGCTCCGCCGTGAAGAGCCTTGAATTGGGCCACATGGATGTAGCCCCCGCGTTGATTGTCCTTCAGTCCCATGCAACGAGGCTGATCGTGGAATTCTGTCTCGGCAGATGGGTGTCGATTGACAAATGCTCATCACGGCGGAGCGTGATGGCTACTTTGGGGTGCGGGCGAAGCCCGCGCCAAGCCCTCCGTGGTTCAAAATGTGATTTCTTTTTGCCAAACCAGGAACATGCATCGCAGGTATTTCGGCCGCAGATGAACGCAGATCAATCACACAGCGACCGGCGAATGTGTATTCGGTTTGATGAGCGGAGATCAGTGATGATCAGTGTACTTCCATGCGGTTTACCTAGAACGGGTTGCACAGCACAAACTGTGTCGCCAGAATGGCGGCGCACCCCAGGAATGACTTTATGTTCTGTGGAAGTGCCAAAACTGGAATTCCGAACCGCAACGTCAAATTCCCGCTGGGTAACCGTCGGTCCACGGTCGAAAATCATACCGTCACAATGCGTTTGCCTGCATCATACGGAGACACCCAATTTGAAGGCAATCATGCCATCGTTGATGACTTACCTGACCCTCTGGCTGGCGTTGATCGTGGCTGGGCGGGAAAAACTGTTTCATGACGACGACACCTATTGGCACATCGCGGTGGGGTCTGAGATCTTGCAGTCCGGAGAATTCGTCACGGCCGACAGTTATTCCTGCACACGTAACGGCGAACTCTGGATTGCCCACCAATGGCTGGGGGGAATGTGGCCTGGCATTGATGGACCTCGCTGCTGGCTGGGACGGCTTGTTACTTTCCACAACGGCCGCCCTGGCCGCAGTGTATGCATGGATTGTTTCCAGGTTGCTGGCAGCAGGCCTGCATGGACTTGTGGTGGCACTCTGGATCACGATTACCATCGCCGCCAGCACTCACAATTTCCTGATTCGTCCCCACATGGCGACCCTTGTCCTGTTGGGGGTCGTATTCGGAATTCTGACAGCGGTGGATCACCGACGCGTCAGGCTTTCTCAGTTGTGGTGGTTCGTGCCGATGATGCTGGTCTGGTCAAACACTCACGGCGGAGCAATTGGCGGACTGGGCACGATCGCCATCGTGGTCGCCGTTCATTTTATGCAACACATTTTTTCTCGGAGGTTGCATAGTCTCGCGCAAAAATCGACAGATTTAAATCAGGGCTTGAGTGATTGAAGATCCACCGGCGTCACAGGTATTGAGAATCGGCGGATGAGTAGCCTGCGTCGAGCGAATACGAACGAGTCAATCTCCTATTTCAGAACGTTGAGCAGATTGTTGCGATCGTCGGTCCACAGAAGAGTGTGGTTGGGTCCATGCTGAGTTCTGGAGCGGAGTACCGCTTCGAGAACTGCCGCCTCACGGCACAGCAGGACCCAGACAGAGTCGAGGGCCACGCCGTCATCGGCATTGACACTGCAGGTCTGGACTTGCGCGTGAAATCCGAACTGCAGCCCCATCGCTCGAACTACGGGTTCCAGGTCAAAATACATATTGGAGATGTGGACGGCCATAACACCGCCGGGATGCAGATGACGTGCGTAGATCTGCATCGCTTCAGCAGTCAGCAGATGTACGGGGATCGCGTCACTGGAAAAGGCATCCAGGACCAGCACATCAAACTGCTGGTCAGGCTCGCGATCAAGAACCAGACGAGCATCGCCAGAAATAACACTGACCTGGCTCTCACAGTCTGACAAAAACGTAAAGTGCGCTCTGGCCAGGCTGATCACGTCCGGATTGATTTCGTAGAACCGTACTCGGTCAAGTGATCGACCGTAAACGGCCAGAGTCCCCGCGCCCAGCCCAACAATACCGATGTGCCGCGACGCTTCGGCCGGCTCGCGGAGCAGCCTGCCGACTCCTGATGAGGACGAGTAATAAGTCGATGCCTGACGACGGCCTGCAGGGTCCAGAAACTGCATGCCATGGACAACTCGCCCGTGGAACAAAACTCGGGAGGGCCGTCCGGATGGCTCATGCTTTTTGTCTTCGACGCCCAACACTCCGTAGAAATTCCGTTGAATTGCGAGGATCGGGGGAGACTCCCGGACGGACGCAAGAATATACACCAGCGCCATACCTGTGATCGCCCTCCCAATTTTCAGGGACATACTCGCAGGGACAACTTTTTCAAACTGCGGAACATCACGAATCAACGTTCCGACACACAGCAGCAGGCACATGAAGATTCCCAGCGGAAGTTCGCTGTAGACGTGGAAGATCTGTGGAGCAATCACTCCGACAAATAGTCCACCGGCTGCGCCGCCCGCGGAGATTGTCAGATAAAAGGCGGTGAGGCGATGCGTTCCTGGCTTCAGCCGGACAAGCTCACCATGGCACAGCAGGCAAACCGCAAACAGGTTGCCGAAGAACACGGTGATTTGAAGGGCCACTCCGAAGGACACACTTTTACTTAT
>JAYUVA010000670.1:0-3236 GCA_043754375.1 Candidatus Kuenenia sp.
GCGTTTCATGCTACCTCTAGCTCTTCGACTTTCTTGATGCCTGGAATATCTTCTGCGGAGAATAGTTCGTAGAGGTCGCGCAGGTGCTCCTTGAGGTCATCTAAGTTATCACCTTGCGTCCAATGATCGGGGTGAGAATTCAAATAGCCTAAATACGTGCCGTCCGCTTCCTTCCAGTATGTAAACTTGGTTTTCATGAGTTGCGAACCTTCACTTTTGGGCACTGGGAGAGACAAAGGTGTAAGCTACGAATATGCCAATTTCAGTGGAATCGGTTCCTGCCACCTTTTGTGATTCGGTTCCTGCCACCTTTTGTGATTTTCGATCACAATCGTGTAAGTCTTCATGGCAAACCTCAATTTTGTGCAACCAACGCCCGGTATTCAATAACGACCGTCCGAGAATTGTTTGATAACAAGAGAAATCCTGAGTGTCAAGTTTAGAAATGTTTCCTGGACCGACGCTACTCGCTTTGGCCCAAAGCGCAGCGGCGAGCCAGGTCAGGACCTTTTCAAAACATGTTGCAGATGAGTCAAGTTTTCGCTGCGATAGCGCAGCGATCGAATGTAGGATGGACATTCATGTCCGTCGCGGGGCTAAGATCTCGGACATGAATGTCCAAGCTACAGGAATCGCAGCTGTGGACCGAGCAACTGCGATTTGCAATCCATTGGTCTGAGGCGAGCGGCGAAGCCGCGATGCCTCGCTGGATCATTTCTTTCCAACAACTGCGCATCTTACTCGCATCTTTTCGACCGCAGTTCTTTCGGATTTCGGATTTGCGGCTTCGCCGCGCTACGCGGCTTCCCGAAACTTCAGCGATGGCTTTTCAATCGTCACGATCGTATTTGGCGGTACGCTGCGGTTGAGCGATACGTTGGCACCGATCAGCGACCCTGCACCCACCACTGTCGTGCCACCCAGAATGGTGGCGTTGCTGTAGACTGTCACACGATCTTCCAGGGTCGGATGACGTTTTGTTCCGCGAATCAGGTTTCCATCGTCATCGCGCGGAAACGACCATGCTCCGAGAGTCACGCCCTGATACAACGTGACTTGTGAACCGATCTCACACGTTTCTCCGATCACGACACCCGTCCCGTGGTCAATGAAGAATGATCCGCCAATTCTTGCGCCGGGATGAATATCGATCCCGGTTTCCCGATGAGCCCACTCCGTCATGATTCTGGGAAGATACGGAACGCCCAGTTCCAGCAACTGATGTGCGATGCGATAGACGGTGATCGCTTCAATGCCTGGATAGCACAGCACGATCTCTTCCGGAGTCTTCGCTGCCGGATCTCCATTGAATGCCGCAGCCACATCACTGGCCAAAATCTGCTGAAGCTCCGGAAGTCGACTCAGGAATGCTGCGGCGAGCAATGTCGCTGCCGATGCATAGTTGTTTCCTCCGGCGGATGATGGTGGTTCCCCATTGTGGATTCGTACCTGAGCCTGCCGTGAATGTTCCAGCGCCCTGGCGATTTCACGCATCAGTCGCATCTGAATCGGTGCCAGTTGCAGTCGTACGCCAATCGTCCCTGGCACAAAACTCACGCCATCAGCCGCGTGCACGCGCGGAAACAACAGGCTCCGCAAGTCGCGAACAATCGATACCACGCCATGCACCGAAGGCAGCGGCACGGCATCGCTGGCACCCGGACAACAGCCCTGCTGTTCAATCAGCAGAGTTGCAATCTGGTCCAGTGTCCGCAGTTCAGCAGCGACTTCACGCATGGAGGTGTCTCGATAAGGATTCGGGCAAGTGATCTGGGTAAGTGGATCGGCACATTTGCGGGGAGTTCTGCATACCAGGCACAACAGCTGTATTTGCTTTGCGCGACTCAGGTGGTTCATTCAACTCAGCTGCTTCAACGGGTAAGGCCGTCAAACTGCCTTCTATCCTGCCAGAGCTATTTCTTCGGAAATCCCTGCACCGCTTCGGCAGCGTCTGCCGAACTATCGATCGGGGAACGGCGGCCCATGCATTTGGAATTCGTCTGCGACAGATCCGGAGAGATGTTGCGGCGAGAAAACTCTTTCTGAGGTTGCCTGTGACCGAAGCACTTTGTCTGCGTCTGGCAGAAGAATTTGTGCAGACTCCCGACACCATACGTCGTGCCCGACGACTTGAGGTGTTGCAGGATCAGTTGCAACGCGCCAACCGTCGCGCGGCGGGGCCCTTCAGCCATCCGTTTGCGACGCGCGAATCGTTGTCGAAACTTCGAGAGCAGATCCGGGACGTGTCGCGCGTCGCGGATGCGGTCATGCTGAATGCCGAATCAGCCAGTGATCAGCGAATCAACGAGTTGTGTGGTGACATTCGAGGCCTGCTGCAGACACAGCAACGCTGGACGGATCGCCTTGAAAACCAGATCTGGCGTCTGGAATCGCAGGCATCGCTGATGCGGCGGCTACAGCGACTGCTGCTGGACCGCTCTCCCGTGAACGATCGCCTGTGGGAACTCTGCGAAGCCATCGCGCGGGAAACTCAGGCACTGCCTTCCGGCCTGTTGCTGCTGCCGGAACCCGGCCATCGAGTCCTGCTCGCGAACGACCATATGTCGTCGCGGGCATCGTGGTTGCTGGAACAGGCGAGACTGGCGGTCTTTTCTGCCGTGACGCTGCTGCCGGGTGTGCGCGGAGTTGACATTGTCGCTCAAACGCTGCAGGCCTCGGCGTTGGATCTGCTGGAGTTCGCCGGGCTGGATTACGCGGCGTCTGTGTTCGCCGAGCCGCTCTGGATGCAACGTGGGGCGATCGCGGGACCGACTGATGAAGTGTCGCGACTGATCAATGCGGCGGCTCGCGTATTGGCGGCGACCGAGACGCTGTCGCTTACCGCAGTGGATAAAATCGTGCCACCGGCGCTTGAGGAATTCTATGGAGGTCTTTCCGCTGCGATCGCTGCGAACACTCCGGATGATCAGGATATCAAACTGGCCCACGCCGTCTGCAATGCACTTGGTCTCCACTCTGCAAAGTCTCAGACGACCCCTGCTGGTCCGTCACTAATCGACGATTCCGCCATTGTGCTCACACACAAACTCCGCTGGCACGATGGAACAACGCTTGAGGCGGGAGAACCACCCCAGTCAACCCGAACGCGCATGAGACGTCCACACTTCGCACCAACGAATCCGCAGACAACGTCTCTTACGTTGTTCGCACGAGAAGAATAACCAGTGCAGCAGCATCTGCCGGTTTGCAGCTTATCTCTGCGAGTGTTGGAAACG
>JAYUVA010000671.1:0-2516 GCA_043754375.1 Candidatus Kuenenia sp.
CGAAAGCACATCTGGCTCTTCGCGAGTCAGGAAGCGATGCAGGAATTCCTGCGCAGCCCGGCCGACATGGCCGAAGAAGCCTCTGAACTCGCCGCCGAACTTCAACGCTGATTTCGAGCTACGCTTGAACAACCGCTCTTCTAGTCTGCCGATGGTCGTTGTCATCTCGTGCGCGCACGCGATGGTCCACCTGGCGGAACAGTCGTTCTCCAGCGTTGAACAGATTGTCTGCGGTGAGTTTCATCTTTCGATGGAGCAGTCCGGACAGTATGGTTCACTGTTGCGGATTCCGTTTGGCTTCGGTGCCTTTTTGACCGGCATGCTGGCAGATCGACTGGGATCTTCCCGCGTGCTGACGCTGTATCTGGCCGGTACAACGATTGTCTGTCTGTCATTCGTATTCACGAACACAAGTGAAATTCTGGGCCTGCAATTGTTCGCCATGGGTGTCTTTGCCAGCATGTATCATCCCGCTGGATTGTCGCTGATGACTTCGATCACAACACCGGAAAACCGCGCGCAGGCATTGGGAATCCATGGTGTTTTCGGTTCGCTGGGATTGATGACCGCCCCGCTGCTGGCCGCGTTGATACTCCTCTTTCCTGACGCGACATGGCGAAACTTCTTCATGACACTCGGCGTGATTTCAGCCGTGCTGGTGTTTGTATTCCGCTGGGGCGCGGCAAGGTTCGGTGCCCAAGCGGTGGCCAAGGCTGCTGTCCGGGCGACAGAGCAGAGTCCCGGTGATCTTCAACGCTCTAAGATCTTTGCACCCACGAAGTTGCAGGTGAGGCCGTTCATCCTTCTGATGATTTCATCGGCATGTTCCGGAATTGTCTATGGCGGCGTGCTGCATTTTCTGAAACGCTATCTGAGCGATGTGAAGGGCTTCGATTTCCTTTCGACAAATCATGATTCGGTCGCAGGATATCTTGCGGCGCTGGTGCTGTGCTGTGGGGTCGCCGGACAATGGGTGTCTGGAAGTCTCGCCACCCCGCGTCGATTGGCGCCGATGCTTTCGCTGGTGTATCTCGCCAACGTGCCGCTGCTCCTGTGGATTTCCGTAGCCAGCGGCACAATGCGTCTGCTCCCTTGCTGTCTGCTCGGTTTCGTGCACTTTATGAACCAGCCCGTCTACAACAGTCTGCTGCCTGATTATGTGCCGACGAAGACCAGAAGCACCTGGTTTGGATTTAGCCAGATGATGACATTTGGCGTTGGAGCTGCCGGACCGTCGCTTGTCGGTTGGTTCAACGATTTTCAGATGGCGTTTACCGTGCTCGCAGGAATTTCACTCTTTGCCGGTCTGCTGCCGATTCCCATCTGGCGCGAACGACAGCGGCAGTTCGCAAATCCATGACCATGAGGCAATACAGCGGCAACCGGTTGTTTCCTGTAGGTCCTCCCCGCCGGGCAATGCCGTGAAGGATCTTCTATCGATAAAACCTTGGTTGAGTGAGCACTAAATCTCGCTGAGTGAATGCGATTCAGTCCCAATGGGACGGCATGTTGTAGCCACGGGCGCGAGCCCGTGGACAGGTGTCAAGAATTACGTTTAGTCCCGAAGGGACGACATGAACCTTGCGGCACAGACACATGTCGTCCCTTTGGGACTAAACGCTCTCTTCGGAACGCCCCACGGGCTCGCGCCCGTGGCTACCACCTGTCGCCACTCCGTGGCTAAAACACAACCAGCACTCACTCGGAACGGCATGGACCAACACTGCTTTGTTCCAAAGAAAGACCCTTCACGGCGTTGCCCGGCAGGAAGGACCTACTTTGGGTACAGCATTTTACGGTGCATGGTATCGCTGATTCCTGTTTCGTTTTACGGAGCATGGTATCGCTGACTGCAAGAGGAGTGTCATTGTCAGTGTACGACCGGTACGAAACTCTCAAGATGCATGATCTGCCTATGGAAGCTGCACGATGTCCAGAAAACCAAAGATAGATCCGCAAAGAGCGACCTTGCCGTTGGTATCAATCGCACAGCGATGACACACCCCAGTATCCCCACTAATTTGGTGCTCGCGGAGAGCACCGGAAACGGACAGTGATTTGACAGGCAGTGCAACAAGTTCGTTTCCAACAAGAAGCATTTTGTTTCCGTTGTCGAAGAATGCTACATCCTTCAATGGTGCAGTGTTGAAAGAATTTCCGGCCACGCGATCACTGCTCGGGTCGAATGTCCACACATCATCTTGAGAAATAAATGCCACTTTTTGCGAATCGGAAGCGCATGATGCCCGATCGGGCGACTTGATCGGTGCCAGATCGATCACGCCATTTGGGCCATGAAACCAGCGAACATCAAAACGCAAGTCAAGATATTTCCCAACTGAGCGATAGATGATCGGATCCGCCTGAAGACCGATAGCAATGATGTCGTCTCCACTCACTGCAAAAACCGGATAACGTCCATCCTTCGAAACGAAAGGCTGACTGCGGTGAATCACTGTGGCTTCGTTATTCCTGATGCGAATTAGCTGCTGTTCACAGCTGCCGACAACGTCGCC
>JAYUVA010000672.1:0-7427 GCA_043754375.1 Candidatus Kuenenia sp.
TTTCGTCCTTCCTTTGACCATGCGGAGTGGCTTTGTCGCGTCAATGACGAGTCCGAAAGGTCCAGTGAACTCTTCGTAGAGCATTTCAAATCCCAATACGATGGTTTTCCGAGTCTCCCATTCTGGATCGCCACGGAAATCATGTCATTTGGGGCAGTCTCAAAGATGTATAGTGGACTGCTGGATCAGTACCAAACGCCTGTCGCAAATCGGTACAACATGCAGAAACAGGACTTCGCCTCAGTCTTGCATCACCTCACTTATGTCCGGAATGTTTGCGCGCATCACTGTCGTCTGTGGGATCGCGTCTGGGATATCAAACCACGGATTCCAGTGGGGAAGCACTGGCAATCGCCGATGGTCCCGGATTCGCGTCGCGTGTTTGTAACCCTGCTATTCGTCTATCGAATCCTGAAAAAATGTTCTGCCAACTTTAAATTCGCCATTGAATGGCGTCGTCGAGTCAATGAACTGATGAAGACCCCTCCAGAGACACCTGACGCAATGGTGCGAATGGGAATGCCAAAAACGTGGTATGATCATCCATACTGGACGTGATCATTCCAGTTCACGGATTGCCCGATCAATAAAACATCGAGCGTGCTCTGCTGCCTTTGCTTCTGCGGGATCGTCTGACAGGTCTTCCAGCCGCCGAATGGACTTCCACGCCCGCTGCAAATCTTCCAGCGATTGAGCCTTCAGACTGGCCACCGAATCGGAATCAGATTCAAACTGGCCACCTGAATGGCCACCGTTTTCAGAAAGTGCCGTTTCGCCAATGTGTTCCGCAGGGTCTTCGAGCCCTGGTCGGGTTAATTTCTTGATGCGAAGTATTGCTCACTGAACCGCAAGACCCCGTGAAAAATTGTGTTTTTCGGGGGCGTTTGCGGGTAGTGTTTTCGGGCCACAGGAGCCACCCTGCCCGCTTGATGATCTTTTTAAACTTGGTCTGCCGGTTCCACTGCTGGGGGGATAAACCGCCGGTAACAGGCACTTTGACATCATTGAGGTTGCGAAGGAAAGACCTGACAGAAAGGATCGACCGACAGTCATGCCTTGACTGCGGCATTATGCCCATCCACGACGCAATGCAGCGGGCCTTTATTTGCGCTGGCGCGGATCAGTGCCAGTCCGATTGAGCCATCTGCGACATCCACTGCTGACGTCACGATACCCACGGCTGTTCCATCGCTCGACAGAATGGGTGTCTGCGATAGTTTCTGTGCCGAAGCGGCAACTTCCACACATCGCAGAGCGCGATTCACATGGCCCATGGCGTCCAGACGCGCGATGGGTTCCTGTCCGAGATAGCAGCCTTTGACATAGTTGATCGCGGTCGAGTTGCGTTCAGCCTCTGGTGCCATGTTCTCGATTGATAAGTCCTGATTAATGATCGGGAATCGCTCCCGAATTCGCAGTTGCTCGAAATGCGCAGCAACGGCACCAGCGTCGGCAGGCAGAGGCACCAGACCAGGATCTTTGGGCGATGCCATCCACAGCATCGGCGTGCCTGCCCATGTTACCGAGAGTACTGTTGGTATCAGCAAGCTGCCATTCAGATTACAGGTCTCTAACCTGGCACAGTTTAAAGGTTCCTGAAGATCGAATCCTGGAGCCAGCGAGTTCAGAAGTAATGCGTTCGCTGAAGCCTCACCGATCACCGCAACCGCCGCCGTAGATTCTGTTCCTGAAGTCACTGTCACGTCTTCGGTAATGATGTACCGATTCAGATGCTTCAGGAGGCCAGCCTCATCGCCCGCCAGCATCCAGATTTCAAGAGAATCGTCGAATGCCAGAACATATCCATGAGCGATCACGCGGGCTTTGACATCGCAGAAAAATGCTTCACAGGCTTTTCCCGACGGCAGTTCCTTGATGTGATTTGTGCAGAAGTTGTGCAGATACTTTGCACGATCTCTGCCGGTGATGATAAGTCGGGAGAATGCGGAAAGCCGCAAAAACGTCATTAGAGACTCCATTCAATTCAATGCGGCATCGCACCGCGAAGATTTGGCGCATCGTGGTCAAGACAAATCGGTCACCCAATACCGATTTCTGATTATGACAATGCACTCCAGTGGCGACGTCACTTCTTTGCAGCGGCGGCAGCAGCTTTCGCGGCGACTTCCTGGGCCTTGCTCAAGTCCGGATTTGGTGTGGCGTCAACTTCGACTTCGCCGCGAATCCATTTTATGCCGGCGGTAATCGAGTCTAGGAATCGCTGATCCTGCCAAGTGGCTTCATTGTGTCCCAGGTTATTGAAATACACCTTGCCATCACCATACGATTTCACCCACGCGACTGGCACATGACGTGGTTCTGACGGCGTGCATCGCGTCATGTCAAGACTCATCAGAACGCGAACCTTTTCCGGCTGCCAGTTCTTGTACTGATAGATTTCGTCCTTAATCGTGAACTCATGACCAAACGGTTTCATCATCGGATTTTCGGGGTCATGCACGTTGATCGTCACGATCGTCCCTGAGCCCCACGGATGCCCGTCGAATGTTCCGCCAACCATGTCCCAATAGGGTTGATAGTCGCCGTAGGTGTCGGCGGCAGAGTGAAATCCGATGAAGCCGTGTCCGCCGGCGGTGAGCCATTCTTTGAAGAAGTAATCCCGATCCGCATCAGCGATCGGCAGCGAGCCGGTCGTGTAAAACATCACTGTGTCATAGTTCTGCAGATTGTCTTTGGTAAAATCTGCGGCGGCATCCTGCGTACAATCGACGGTGAACAATCCTGTCTGCTGGCCAAGCTGAATCATGGCAATTTCGGCGACGGCCAGTTTCTTTTCGTCACCATCGGGACGACGCACGCTGCCGTGGACGAAACCTGCGCTCTGCGTCAACATGAGAATTCGGGAAGGCGCTGCTTTCTCCGCCGCAGAACCGCCGACACAGCTGGCGGTGACAGTCAACACACCCAGGAACAGGCTGACAACTCGCATACGATAGCTCCGAACAGGAAAATAAAGGTCATTCGGTCGTGTGGGCGACCCGGTGGTCTGTCACGCTTACATTGATGGGTTGTGTGCCACTGACTCTGCCAGTGCTCCCCCGTTTGGAGGAAGCCCTGGCAGAGCCAGTGGCACACTTCAATTCACGACTGACAAAGCCCTCGTCCGTATTGTTCACACAATGCGGATCTTTTTCCAGGCATCAGGCTCAATGAATGGGTCAAACAGTGAAGCAATGCCTGCCTCAGCCAGTTCAGCCCCTGTAATAAAGCGTCCGGGGCGAGTCCAGCCTTGCAGAGTTTCCTGCGGCACATGCATCAGCGTCGCCAGCAGCAAATCCAATCGCGATTCAAGATCTTTGAAGTGGCGAGCCCATTCGGTGGCTTCCTCCAGACGCACGTCCTCATCCGATTGCCACCGCATGGGATGGAAAAGCAGTGTCGAATGGGGCGTCACCAATCGTTGCTGGCATGCGGCAAAAGGCAATAATGCTGCAGAAGAACACTCACCAAGCACAATTGCAGTGACCCGCAGATTGCGAAGCCGAATCAACGTCCCGATTGCCAGACCGGTATAAACACTGCCCCCGCACGAATCAAAGTAGACGATTCCCTTGCTCCCGCGTGGTACGTCGGTGAAGCGTTCCAGCAAGTCGGCCTGTCGCTCGGTCAGATCACCGCAGACGGAAATCTCCCAGGGTTGTCGCGCGTCCAGCGTCCGCATCTGACTCTGAAACCATTGTTTCCGGGGAGACTGGAGTTTCGATGCCGACTTTTTTTCGTCGTTCATTCGTTTGGATTGCCTTGGTAATTTGTCAGAGCGTTCGGTCGGCATCAAAATGTTGCTCAGAACTTTGAAGTGCCGGGATTGTAGGCGGTGTCGTACCAGCTGTCTGTTTCGATTGAAACAGGCTGCGGATCAACTCCATGCGTGTACGGTTCACGCCCATGTCAGAACGACCAGCGCGGGAAGCTGATCGAAAATGCACACGACCAGATTCGGCTTCCGCATAAAATTCCACATCATCCACAAAACGAAAGAACGCACTTCGAAATTCCGCGTGCAGGTAATGCGGAGATTTTCCGATAATGCACGTGCGGGGCTGTTGCCTGATGATTTCTTCGAGGGTCTCGATCACGGTGTCTGAATCACCCTGATACGTCAGTGGCGCAATCCAGTATTCGCGATCTTCCGCCTGCGTGGAAACACAGTTGGGCGAATCCGGGCAAGCGGCCAATCGTCCATCGCGAACGCCCAGATTTGAAGGCCGCGATGCGGTGAGGCTAAGCAGAAGCAGGCCAGCAGTTCCCGCAGTCAAAGTGAGCAAAACGATTGCAAACGCCGTCAGCACTTTGCTGCTCCGTAACCGAATCACAGGATTTCCCTTGAGCTTGAAAAAGGTGTCAGGAACCAATAGTGCGGAGCACAGTCCGGGCCATTTGGCTGTTGGTTCCTGACCACTTCTCAGGCCTGTACTCCAACGAGCATTGGAATCCGGATTTCGTGACGCTGATTAACAGGCTGTTGTGTATTTGCCTGCTGACGTCTCAGGCGGCCTCTTCGCGGGCGAGGAGCTGGATGCGGCCTTCGGCCAGTCTGACCGTGCGGTGCGCCTGGGAGGCGATGGCTTCGTCGTGAGTCACCATCACAATCGTGAGCTTCTGATTTGCATTGAGCGAATTCAGCAGCTCCATGATCCCGCCGCCGGTGACAGCGTCCAGATTTCCGGTGGGTTCATCGGCCAGCAGAATCTCCGGTTTACCCACCAACGCGCGGGCAATGGCTCCGCGCTGCATTTCTCCGCCCGACAGCTCAGACGGCCGATGTTTGATGCGGTGACCAAGGCCCACCTGATTGATGATATCCATTGCAGCGTCCCGCACTTCCTTTCGTTTTGCCCAGTAACTGAAAATCGAGTGGCGAATCATGAGCGGGGTCATGACGTTTTCGAGCAGCGAGAGCTCCGGCAGCAAATGATAGAACTGAAAGATGAATCCAAAAACGTGATTTCGCAGTTGATCGCGGGCCGATTGATTCAGATTGTCAATGCGGTTGCCGTCCAGGATGACTTCGCCGATATCCGGAGAATCCAACAGACCCATCACATGCAGCAGCGTGCTCTTGCCTGATCCGCTCTGTCCGATCACAGAGATGAACTCACCGCGATTGGCTTTGATGCCGGCTCCCTGAAGCACAGGGATTTTATGCTGGCCCTTAAAATACGACTTGGAAATCGCTTCGGCAGAAATCAGGGGCCTGGTTATCTTGATGGTCTCAGCCATGGTGGTGTGTCTCGAACTAGGATCGCATGATTCAAAAACTTACACGGAGGGCTGACGCCCAGCCGCTCGCCAATAGTGGTGTTCAGGTACGGAATCGGATTATTCAAACCGCAGCGCACGTACGGGATGCAGTCGGGCGGCGCGGCGGGCAGGGAGGATACTTGCAAGGACCGCGATCCCGATGGCACCCAACGCGACCGAAATCACCATGACGGGATTGACGTATGTTGGAATCTCAAAAAAGTAGTAGATCTTTTCGTCGAAAACTTTTCGCCCGGTCACCCAACTCAGACCATCTTCGATCTGATTGATGTAACGCACAAATAGCAGTCCCAGGACCACGCCTGCCGAACTTCCCACGATGCCAAGTCCCAGACCGTAGTACAGAAAAATGGACATGACTCCGTTGGAACTGGCTCCGAGCGACTTCAGGATTCCGATGTCGCGCGTCTTCTCCACGACGATCATGTAGAAAATCGCGAGGATGCCGAAACCTGCCACCGTGATGATCAGGAACAGCAGCACGTTCAGAATGGCGGTTTCCACTTCAACGGCTGACAACAGCAAGCCCTGCTTTTCTTCCCAGGTTTTGATGGTCACGGCACCCGGTGGAAACGCACCCTGCAGTGCCGCGATGGCTTTAGGAGCATCGTCGTAATCTTTCAGGCGAATGTGGATGGATGTGATCGCATTATCCAGCTGCATCCCGCGATTCATCTGCAGTTCCTTGATGTTCATCAGCACGACAGTGGTGTCATATTCGTTCATGCCACTGCGGAAGGAATCCACAACGGTGGCATTCATCTTCACAATTTCGGGTTGCCGACCAACAGTGTAGGTGCTGAGAACGATATCGTCGCCAGGTTGCACGAGCATCACCTTGTGCAGCTTGCCGGTGTCGGGATCCTGAGCCTGAAAACTGACAATTCCTTCGCCCAGATAGACACGGGCCGGGAAAGCGCCTGTCTGGATTCTGGATTCTGGCTGATTGAGCAGTGGATCCTGAAGAAAGACATCCGGTGTCAGTGGCGTCTGGTCTGCTGCGGCATCGCTTGTGCCGGCAGTCACGCCGTCAAAGTCAGGTGATTCATCATGCATGCGACCTTCTGGCGACATGGTCCTGACCGGCGGCGATTCGTCGTCGTATGCCCCGCGAATTTCCAGAGCTTCCTGTCGTTTCATTTCGTCGCGATACCGGGCTGCGGATTCTGTCAACTCCCAATTGAGCGGTTCGTCGCGACTGCGCAGTGCTTCACGAATCACAACGCCGTCTTCGACTTCAGGATTGTAACTGCCGAGATAGTCTCGCAGCGGCCCGACAAGGCCTTTGCTTTCGGGATCGATTCCCTGAATCATCACCTGAGTCGTAATCATCTTGCCGTTGTACGGATCACGAAACATGATCATACCCGCTGCATCAATCGTAGGCGTCATGGCCGCGATATATTCACCTGCAGCGGCTTGCACGGCAGCCAACTGCCGATCGGTATCCTCAATGCCCTCATTCGTCCGCGTTTCAATGACGATGTCGGCCAGAAAATTGTGCAGCCGAACACGCATTTCGGACGTGAATCCAGCCATGACGCTGTTGACAACAATCATGGTCGCGACGCCCAGCATCACACTGATGATGCTCGCCAACGCGATGTAGCGGGTTCGCAGATATCGAACACACAGCAGCAGCTTGTACATCGAACGCACTCCGTTGCGGGCTTATCAGGATTCAGGATTCAGGAACAGGATTCAGGAACAAGTTCGGGCTTCTTTGTCTCTGGTGGATGAATCTCAGCGTCTTCGTGACGCGTTAACGGGAAGAAAATCACGTCTTTGATCGCACGACTGTTTGTCAGCAACATCACCAGCCGGTCGATTCCGATCCCCAGACCACCGGCCGGCGGCATGCCGACTTTCAGCGCCCTGACAAAGTCGTGGTCCATTTTCGCCATCGAATCGTCAGCCGCCATCCCCGCCAATTGAGTCTGGAAAAGTTCTTCCTGCAGCCGAGGATCATTCAATTCAGTGTACGCATTTGCCAGTTCCATGCCGCGAATGTACAGCTCGAATCGTTCGGCAATCGCCGGATCCGACTGGCTGCGTTTGGTGAGCGGACAAATCGACGCAGGATAATCGATGACGAAGACCGGCCCTTGCAGATGATCTTCCACAGTCTTCTCGAACACTCCATT